>NZ_DJDN01000020.1:0-87138 GCF_002431095.1 Pantoea sp. UBA5923
CTGCAGCGCGGAGATCGCGCCGTTCTGGTAATCGACCCACAGCGGCTTGTTAATCGCCTGGTAGTCGGCGTAATCCTGATCGGTAAACTGAACGTCGTAACCGGCAAAGAGACGCTGCAAACCGGCGAAGGCGTCAAAATGGAAAAGGGTGTCATCTGCATCGAATAGGATGCAATCCCAGTCTTTTAACATTACAGCTCCTTAAAGCCTACAGCGTCAGCGCCATAATAATGGCGTCTTCACGTCCGCTGGCGGTGGGATAGTAGTTGGGGCGGCGGCTCACCTGATGGAAGTCGAGCTGCTCGTACAGGGCGATAGCAGGATGGTTAGAGGCGCGTACTTCCAGCCACAGCGTCATCACCTCGCGCTTCTCCAGCTCGGCGATAAGATGCTGCAGCAGCTGGCGACCGTAGCCGCGGCGCTGGAAAACGGGATCGACGGCGATATTGAACAGCGACGCCTCATCCAGCACCACCTGAGTGATGGCGAAGGCAGCCATAACGCCATCAACATCGAGGCGATAGTTAAGAAAACGCTCGCCCTGATTGCTGGCGAAAGTCTGTTCGCGCCACGGAAAAGCGTGGCTGCGGCACTCAATAGCAAAAGCCTGGGCGTTGTCCTCAGGGGTGAGGAAAGAGATCGCTGTCATGGTTACACATCTGTTGCCAGAGCGCGCGTTTCGCCGCGCCGCTGCTGGAGAGTTCATTTAAAGAAGCTGAGCGGAGCGCGACGCCGCTAAAGGGATGCGGCCCGTCGATGCCGATCAGCCAGCCCGCGCAGTCGAGCGATTCGGGCAGCATCTGCAGCTGATCGGGCGTCAGCGTCATCACCTGGGCCGGCTGCATGCCGAGCGCGTGCAAAACGTCGCGCACCAGCGGCTCGTGCAGGCTGGGTACGACGTCGGCGACGATAATCAGCCTGGTGCCAGGCGTCAGCCGTACCGCGATTTCGCCCTGAAGCACGCGCGGGCGTCGCAGTTGATACTGCGTAATTCCCATTTGCTGTAACAGCCAGTCGCGCCTGGACGTCATGTTTTACCCTTGATGTGCTGCCGGAATGCGACGCTATGCTAGCAAACCCATCGAACATGCGCCAACAAACCACTATAATCGCCGCTCTGATCTAACAGGAGCCTTTCATGTCTGCTTTTACCCCGGCCAGCGAAGTTGTACTGCGCCACAGTGATGAATTTACCGCCCGCCATGTTTTGTTCGCTGGCGATATGCAGGATGACCTGCCCGCTCAGCTGGAAACCGCCTCGTCGCGCGTGCATACCCAGCAGTATCATCACTGGCAAAACCTGAGTCGCCTGCTGGGCGAGCGGGCGCGTTACGGTCTGGTGGCAACGCAGGAAGACGTTGAAGGCTGCGATACGCTGGTCTACTACTGGCCGAAAAACAAGCCGGAAGCGCTGTTCCAGCTGATGAACCTGTTATCGCTGCTGCCGCTGGGCTGCGACATTTTCGTCGTGGGCGAAAACCGCAGCGGCGTACGCAGCGCCGAAGGCATGGTTGAGGAGTGGGCGACGCTGGAAAAAATCGACAGCGCGCGCCGCTGCGGATTCTATCACGGTCGCCTGGAAAGCCAGCCGACGTTCGACGCCGAGAGCTTCCGCGACAGCTACGATCTCGATCCGCTGACCATCTGCACGCTGCCCGGCGTCTTTAGCCGCGACGACCTCGATATCGGCAGCGCGCTGCTGCTCACTACCCTGAAGCCGCACACCAAAGGCAAGGTGCTGGACATCGGCTGCGGCGCGGGTGTGCTCTCGGCGGTGCTGGCGAACCATTCGCCGAAGGTGCGCCTGACCCTGTGCGACGTACACGCCGCAGCGATTGAATCAAGCAAGGCAACGCTGGCGATCAACGGCTTCGAGGGCGAGGTTTTCCCCAGCAACGTCTTCTCCGACGTGACCGGCCGCTTCGATCTGATCCTCTCTAACCCGCCGTTCCATGAAGGGCGCGAGACCAGCCTGGATGCGGCGCAGACCCTGATCCGCGGCGCGGTGAAGCACCTCAACACCGGCGGCGAACTGCGTATCGTCGCTAACGCCTTCCTGCCCTACCCGCAGGTGCTGGATGAGACCTTCGGCAGCCATGAAGTGCTGGCGCAAAACGGTCGTTTCAAGGTTTACCGCGCCGTTTACGGCCGCGGCGCCCGAGCGCGCTAAAGCGCGGCGACGGTGAAAACGTTGCTTTTTACAGCAGTCGATTCACCGTCGCGAAATATCTGTTGACGCCGGGTGTAAAATCTCTAGAATGCGCCTCCGTGGTTGCAATACTGTCATGTATTGCTGGTACGCGAAGGTGGCGGAATTGGTAGACGCGCTAGCTTCAGGTGTTAGTGTCTTAACGGACGTGAGGGTTCAAGTCCCTCTCTTCGCACCAACAACCACGATTTTCATCTCGCATCGCACTGCGCGAAGGTGGCGGAATTGGTAGACGCGCTAGCTTCAGGTGTTAGTGTCTTAACGGACGTGAGGGTTCAAGTCCCTCTCTTCGCACCAATGCGGCGATATGAAAACAAGATGACTCAAATGCGAAGGTGGCGGAATTGGTAGACGCGCTAGCTTCAGGTGTTAGTGTCTTAACGGACGTGAGGGTTCAAGTCCCTCTCTTCGCACCAGAGTTGTCCTCCCCTGCTTCACCTCCCTGTTTTGCCTCTCTTTTTCAAAGCCCATGAAAATTCACTGCGACAGCCGCGAGTCCACCCGCTAACGCCAGGCACGAAGGCAACAGCAGATAGTGACGCAGCCGACTGTGAAACAGCATAGCGATCGTCAGCAGCAGCGCCACGATCATCACAATGCGCCACTGGCTAAAGCTCGGCTCCCATAAAGCAAAACACGGCATGGCCGCGCAGGGCAACAGCACGCCCCAGGCGCTGTCGAGTCTCTTCCCCATCATCCAGCTAACTCCCCACAAGCCGCAGGCGGCGAACACTGCCATTAACATCGCGCTGACCTCAGATGATAATAATTACCATTATCATAAGATAATAATTCTTATCTTGCAGCCTGTTTTTTTCGCCCTCTGTCCGAAGATGACAGACCAGTTGGAAAATGCTAGATTGCGGCCGATAACACTTTTCATAACACAGCAAATTTGCTCATTTTCCGGCAAAAGAATTTATTCTCGCCGGAATGCGCTTTGATATTTCAGGGCCGTTTCGAGTATTAATAATGAAATTACAATCTTACGATGAGTTGAAACACAGTAAATATCGGCTGTCGCTGATGCTTTTCCTGTTTTTAAATGTCGCCGTATCGCTTTTTTGCCTGATCCCTTTTACTGGCAGCCCGACAGGGGAATGGCCTGCTCCGGTTATTACTGTCGCTCTTTTTAGCGCATCGACGTTAATTGCCTGTTTAATCAGGCCAAAACTAAAATTGCCTTTATTAAATCCTGTTGCTTTGCTGCTTGGCGCGCTTTGGGCCTGGCATATTTACCTGAAATACCATCAGGTATTCTTTTTTGACGGCGATTTCCTGATTATCAGCCTGCTCAGCGTTTTTTTTATCAGCGCTATCGCCCTGAGCGATTACCTGCCAGCATTTTGTCTGCATATCTCTCCGCCGGTCATCACGGTGCTGATGCTGGATAATGGCGAACATCTGGCGATGCTGCTGCTGACGATCTCCCTGCCGCTGATCGGCTTTTCCCTGCAACATCTGATGCGCCGTCGCGTCGACCATTTTACCCGCCGCCTGATGCGCCAGCTTTACGAAGAGAAAGAGACCTTCAGCGATCTCAGCATGCTGGACCCGCTCACCGGCCTCTACAACCGGCGCGGCCTGAAAAACCGGCTGGACAATATTCTGGAAAACCACGCGGGCAGCCACTTTGTCCTGCTGCTGGATATCGACCACTTCAAGGCGTACAACGACAATTACGGCCACGCCATGGGCGATCAGGCGCTGGCGCGCGTATCGGTGGCGATCCGCGACGCCGTCCGCTCGCGCGATGTGGTAGTGCGTTACGGCGGTGAAGAGTTTCTGGTGTTGATGACCAACGTTAACGCGTCTATCGCTATGAAGCTGGCGGAGCGTATCCGGCAGTACGTGCTGGATCTGGAGATCCCCCACCGCTTCAACGAAAAGGTCTCTACGCATGTCACCGTCAGCGCCGGTATCGCGCCGATATTTGATGATGAATTTGACCAGGCGGTCGCGAATGCCGACCGCGCGCTTTACGTCGCTAAAAATCAGGGCCGCAATACGATTCTCGCCTGGGAGGAGTTGCCCAAAACGCTGACCGTCAGCGGCGAAGCGCTTTAACATTCCCTCAATCGTAGCGGCGAAGCGCGGTAGTTGCTGAGCCTCGCCGCTTATCCTCCTGATTAACGCTACCTTTCCCCCGCCCTGCTTTTCCTTGATGCGTATTCAAAACAGCCATCTTGTGAATAGGACTAAGAACGATTATCATTCTTTCTTCTCTGCTTCCAGGACGCGTTACTCAGCATGGCGATCATCAGGCAGCACTCTCAACGCTTTCAGTACGCTCAGCCAATCTTTATGCAGCGCGATCGCACGCTGGCGCGCGCCCTGCGCGATTTGATGCGTGAGCAGCACAGCTACATGCTGGACAGTATTCACCTTGATGAAGCCGCCCCCTCTGACGCTCTGACGCTGGCAGACTGGGCGCGTCCTGACCATTTCCCCGCGCTGGCACAGCGCTACAGCGATTACCTCTATCGTGAGCATCCCGATGCCGTTCAGGAGGCGAAGCCGGTTCAGTCGCTCTGGGCGCAGTGGTATTTCGGCCTGCTGTTGCCGCCGCTGATGCTGTCGCTGCTGGCGGAATCGCGCGCCCTTGACTGCTCGCCACAGCATATTCACGTCCAGTTCCACGAGAATGGTCACCCCTGCGCCTTCTGGATCGCAACGCACGAAGATGAAGAGGCGCGCTATCTTAATGCGCCTCAGCGTATCGATCGTCTGATCCAGCAGCATCTCATCCCGGTGGTCAACGCTATCGCCCAACACGGCGGCATTAATGCCCGGCTGATCTGGAACAATATGGGCTTCTCCTTCTACTGGTTCCTTGGCGAACTGAAAACGCTGCTGGATGAGGCGACCGTTTTGCAGCTTGAGCAGACGCTTTTTTTCACCAGCCGCCTGCAGGACGGCAGCGATAATCCGCTCTACCGCACCATGCTGCCGCGCGGCGGCGAGATGGTGAGACGCAGCTGCTGTCAGCGCTACCGCATTCCAGACGCCGAACGCTGCGGCAACTGCACGCTCAGCGTATAAATACGCATCCCGACGCAATTTCTCTCTTTCTCTCGTTTACACTTTTTCCGCCTTGTGGCAGTTTTTACGCCTTCGACCTGCATGGAGAAAAAGATGAGCCTGGAGTCGGTACGGCAGTTTTTCGCCGAACACGCACCTGAGATTGAGATTATCGAGATGGCGCAAAGCACTGCCACCGTTGAGATGGCCGCACGCGTTCACGGCGTTACGCCGGGTCAGATCGCGAAAACCCTGTCGCTGAAAGTCAAAGATGAAGTGGTGCTGATCGTCACGCGCGGCGATGCGCGGCTCGATAACCGTAAGCTGAAAGCGGCGCTGGGCGCGAAGGCGCGCATGCTGAGCGTCGATGAGGTCGTGAACTGGACCGGACATCCGGTTGGCGGCGTCTGCCCGTTCGGGCTGGAGAATCCGCTGAAGGTTTACTGCGATGAGTCGCTGCGCCACTTCGAGGAAGTGTTGCCCGCAGCGGGCGCCATCCATAGCGCCGTACGTATTACGCCACAGCGCATGGCCGAACTGACCCATGCGCAGTGGGTAGACGTGTGCGAAGCGGTTTAATGGGGCGGCTTCGACACCGCGCCTGAGATTTCAATGCCGCGTGTTTCGCGGCCGAAGGCGACAAACAGCGAGATAAGCACCGCCACCGTACCTGCAACAATGGCCATCCCCAGGCCGTAGTTGCCGTTATGCGCCTCGGCGATACGCGACTGCAGCGTGGCGTTGACCGAGGCGATAAGATTACCCAGCTGATAAACAAACCCCGGCAGCACCGCGCGCGCGTTCGCGGGCACCAGCTCGGTTAGATAGGTCGGCACCACGCCCCACGCGCCCTGCACCATAAACTGCATCAGAAACGCCCCCAGACCAATCGCCCAGGAACCGCTGGAGAAAGCCCAGAGCGGCAATACCGGCAGCGCCAGCAGCGACGCCAGAATAATCGCTTTTTTACGGCCGATGCGCTCCGACAGCGAACCGAAGAAGACGCCGCCCAGCATCGCCGCAATATTGTAGCTAATGGCGATAATGCTGACGGTGTGCGCATCAAACTGGTGCTGCACCTTCAGGAAGGTAGGATATAGATCTTGGGTGCCATGGCTGAAGAAGTTAAAGCAGGCCATCAGCAGCACCATATAGATGCACATTTTCCAGTGCTGGCGAATAATCGGCAGCAGCGCGCTGCTCTCCTTGCGCTCGCGCGCCGCCAGCCAGACCGGCGACTCCGGCACCTTGAAGTAAATAAACGGCAGCAGCAAAATCGGTAGCGCGCCGATCAGGAACATGCCGCGCCAGCCCACCATTTCGAAGAACAGCCCAAAGACCACAGACGCCAGCAGATAGCCACACGGATAGCCCGCCTGAAAGATACCGGACATCAGCCCGCGCGAGCGGTCGGGAATGGTTTCCATCGCCAGCGACGAGGCAACGCCCCAGATGCCGCCCATCGCCACGCCGTAAATGACGCGAAACGCGAGAAAGGCGCTAAAGCTCGGCGACCAGGCGGAGAGCACCTCAAACAGTGAAAACATCACGATATTGAGCATCAGTATCGGCCGACGGCCAAATTTTTCCGCCAGGCGGCCAAACAGCAGCGCGCCAATCGGGCGCACCGCCAGCGTCAGCATAATGGCGATCGAAACGTCAGAGACGGAGGTATGAAAGTATTGCGCGAGGTCGCTTAAAACAAACACCAGTATAAAGAAGTCAAACGCGTCCAGCGTCCAGCTGGCGAAGCTGGCAAACGCCACATTCCGCTGGGTCGGGGTCCAGTTAAACATAAACGTATCCTTCAGTGCCAATCGGACAACCGTCCGAAAAAAAGGGGCGCAGCCGCCGAAACGGTTACGACATTGTTAACATTTTGTTTATACCACCTTGCTAAACGCTAGCGCGTTCAAAAGCTGTTATCCCTGACGTCAGGATGTAACTAAGGGTGTCGGCAGGTTTCATATCGGACGACGGGACGTGATTAAAAAACGTGGTAATGGCCCGCTCGAAAAGAGGGCAAAGCAGCATCCCTGCCCGCGTGGGCAGGGGTGTTTTAATGTGGATTAGCGGCTGAGCTGCGTGAGGGCCTGTTCAATAATCGTGAGCAGCAGGTTGTTATCGACGTGATGCAGCACATGCACCAGCGCGCCGCTGTCAGCGGGGATGCCAACGTCAACGCGCAGCGGCGTGCGGTAGCGCCAGCTTTTGCCGCGCGTTGCGCCGGGACGAAGCTCAATGTCCACCCGATAGTCGGTGCCGTTCGCCACGCGCTGATTCAGCAGCCAGGCGACCGCTAGCGCGTCGTGGATCCAGCTGCCCGGCAGATTGCGGGTGCGGACGGAGTAATCAATCCACGGACGCAGCGTATCACGCACAAAGTGAGAAAGGGGATGATCGCTGACGGTGAGGCGCGCCAGATCCTGATGCGTCAGCAGCGTCTGGGTGGTGACGTCCATCGGCGCCAGCGTAATCGCCGCGCCGCTGTGCAGCACCTGATGCGCCGCCTCAGGATCGAGACCGAAATTGGTGTCCTTGATGTAGTCATCCAGCGCGAACACCCCGCCCATAATCACGATTTCCGCCACCGCTTCCGCCATTGCCGGATAGCGCTGCATCGCGAGCGCCACGTTGGTCAGCGGGCCGATCGCCACCAGGGTGATTTCGCCGGGATTGTCGCAAATCAGCCTGCCGATAGCCTCAGCCGCATCGTCGCCGTCCACCGTCACCGGCGCAGGCGTGCGCACGCCCTGCCAGAGCTTTACCATATCGAGCTGCTGTACACGGTTATCGAGCGCCGCTCGCCAGGGTGCATGATCCTCTGCCAGCGCCTGCGTCGCGCCCTGCACCACCGGAATGGCCGAGCCAAGGCGCACCAGCAGATCTTTCGCCACCTGCGCGCCGATATCGCTCGGCGTGTTGCCTGCCACGGTGGTGATCAGCTCTACACACAGCGCCGGCGAAGCGAGCGCCAGCGCAATCGCCAGGCCATCATCGGTATTGGCACCAGCGATGCCGTTGCCCGGATCGCAGTCAATAATTACTCTTTTCATATTGTCGTCGCGTTGTTTTCTTTATGCGGCATACAGCCGCAGGATTCGCCGATTTCAAGGTAGTGCGGAAATTCCTGAAGCTGCGCTTCGCCGTTCCAGTTTTGCAGCATGGCGATGGCGCAGCGCGCCATATCACGCAGCGGCTGGCGCACTGTGGTTAAGGTCGGAACATGGAAGGCTGACTGATCGGTGCCGTTAAAACAGACCAGCGCCACATCCTGCGGCACGCGAATATTGCGCTCGGAGAAAGCGCGAATCGCGCCGATCGCCTGGCCTTCGTTACTGGCGAACAGCGCGCGCGGCGCGCCTGAACCGGCCAGCATCCGCTGCGCCGCCTCGTAGCCGCCCTGTCGCGTATAGCTGACGGGGAAGATCAGCGATTCATCGACCGGCACTGCGTGCGCCGCCATCGCCTCGCGCCAGCCCTGAATCCGATCCTGCGCGTTAAGCATCTCCAGCGGCCCGCTGATCATGCCGACCTGCTGATAGCCGTGGCTGAGCAAGTGTGAGGTCACCTGAAACGCCGCCTGTCGCTCGTCGACGCGCAGCATACTGATGCCGGGCTGCGGCTCGACGCGATCCAGCATCACAAATGGCGTGCCGCTGGCCTTAATCACGTCGATATAGGGATGGCGATCGACGCTGTTGTAAAACAAACCGTCAACCTGGCGGTTCAGCAGGCTGTGGATTAGCTCCAGCTCGCGCTGGCGGTCGTCGCCCGCGTCGCCAAGCAGCATTACGTGGCCATGATCCAGCGAGGCCTGCAGCAGCACGTGCGCCATAGAGGCGACGAAGGTATTGCCGATATTGGGCACGATCAGCCCATAGGTTTTGGTGCTGCCCGACGCCAGCGCGCGCGCCACGCCGTTGGGGCGATAGCCGGTCAGACGGATGGCGTCGAGAACGCGCTGGCGCGTGCTTTCCGCCACCGGACGCGGGCCGTTATTAATGACGTAGCTGACCACCGCAACCGATGTGCCAGCCAGTTTTGCGACGTCGCTGCGCGTAACTTTGCCTGACGGCTGTTTCAAGCTTTTCGCTCCCGATGTAAACACGAAAGGCCGTGAATCATCACGGCCTGCTCGTTAGTGCGCCAGAGATGACGCCGCACTAGATGGCGTCTTCCGGCAAATTAAGGTCGCGCCCTCGCGTATCCGGCGCAACAAAGGTGGTAAAGAACCCAATGGCCGCCATCGCAGAGAAGTAGACCGCGATCGGCCACCAGTGGCCGCTCCAGGAGAGCATTGCCGCCGCCAGCAGCGGCGCGGTGCCGCCCGACAGAATCGAGCCCAGCTCTTTTGCTACCGCCATTTTAGTGTAGCGATGTCTGACGCCGAACAGCTCAACGCCCCACGCGGCCTGCACGCCGTAGATGCCCAGCGACGCCAGCGCCATGCCCACGACAATTACCGGAATCACAATCGCAGGCTCGCGGCTGTCGAGCAGGTAAAACGCAGGCCAGGCATAAAACATCAGCAGCAGGCAAAATCCGCGGTAGGTGATGCGTCGGCCAAAGCGATCCGACAGCCAGCCCGCCAGCGGGATCACCGCGAATCCCAGCACCGAGGCGATAAAGACCGCCGTCGTCGGCACCGACTTATCGACCATCAGCACTTTCGCCACATAGCCAACCATAAATCCCTGCGCCAGATAGGAGGGGCCGTTCTCGCCGATACGCAGGCCCACCAGCGTCCAGAAGGCGCGGGTGCGCGTCCAGAATCCGCGCGTATCCGCAGCAGGCTGCCCGGCGCGCATGGTGGCGCGTTCCGCTTCCAGCTCCTGCTTTCTGCGTTCAAAAACCGGCGTTTCGCGCAAATGGCGACGGATCCACAGCGCCGCCAGCGCAATCAGCACGCTGCTGAGAAACGGTATGCGCCATCCCCAGGCCAGCAGGCTCTCCTGATCCATCTGCACCACCGCCAGCCACACCAGCGCGGCGAGCAAGGTGCCGCTGTTGGAGCCTAAGGCGATAACCGACGAGACCAGGCCGCGCCGCTCGACCGGCGCATATTCGCCAAGCATTACCGTTCCGCCGGAAAGCTCCGCGCCTGCGCCCAGCCCCTGGGTAAAACGCAGCAGCACCAGACAGGCAGGCGCCCATAAGCCGACAGATGCGTAGCTGGGGATTAAGCCGATTAAGGTAGTAGAGGCGCCCATCAGAATAATGGTGATAACCATCACCGTCTTTCGCCCTTTCCGGTCGCCGATCCAGCCGAACAGCACCGCGCCGATGGGGCGAGCGATAAAACCGACCGACCAGGTAGCGAAGCTGGAGAGCAGCGCCATTGCCGGGGTCGCCTGCGGGAAAAAGACGTCACCAAAGATAATGCCCGCCGCCAGGCCGTAGAGCGCGAAATCCGCATACTCCATTGCCGTACCCAGCCAGCAGGATAAGGTGGCGCGCCAGAAATCTTTGCGCCCGGAAGAGGTGGTCAGCCGCTCGTCGGCGGCGGAGTGCGAGCGTGTTGAATCACGCTCAACGGAGTGTTGTACCGTCATACCATTTCCCTGTTTCAGCGATTGTGAACGCCCTTCCGTGGGACGACCCCTGATTGCAATCAGATATCCCCCGGTGGCGATGTACTGGTTGGCTAACCCTTGTCGCGGTCAGTAAAGGATTCCCTGGTGTCAGGATCTCTATCTTTGCCATGCTCTGCCGATGTTAATCACCGGTCGCGTTAAGCAGGCAAAGGACTAAACCTTGTGGGCCGTTCTCGCATCGTCCGCCGCGAGCAATCACTGGGCGCCAGTTTATCTACGCGCGTAGATAAATCAAGTAAATTTAGTCATATCAGTCGGGAATCATAGTACACCGCAAGAGAATAAAGCCAAATTACTTATTTAATTCAATATTTTAATAATAAAATCACTTCTGGAAAGTAAACCTTGTCGCTAAACAAGTAACACTTTCTCTTAATAATACCTGTTAGCAACCTCTCAGCACGCAGCGGACAGAGTTATCGCCCGAAATGATGACCGGAGGATGACAGCGCCATTTATTTCTTCAGGTCAGCGCAAATTTTAACATTGCGCCGCTTTGCATTAGTCTTAAGAGAGAGCGAAGCAGGAGGCTTATGACCATTATCTTGATGCGACACGGTAAACCGGACCATCGCGCAGGCGGCCGACTCAGCGCCCAGGGCCTGGCGGACTGGTGCGAAGCGTATGATATGGCGCTGGTGTGCGATATGCCGCCCGACCGCAGCCTTGCGATTGCGCGTCAGGCATCGGTGATTGTTTGCAGCCCGCTGCCGCGCGCGCGATCTTCGCTGGCGCGTCTGGGCCTGCAACCGCTTCATGTTGATGCGCTGTTCAGTGAAGTCTCCGTTCCGCTGATTGCCGCGCAGCGCCTTGAACTACCCACGCTGCTCTGGCTGACGCTGCTGCGTATGCTGTGGCTGTGCGGCTACGCAGGCGAAAGTGAGTCGCTGCTTCTGGCGCGCCAGCGCGCCGCCCGCGCCGCCGACAGGCTGATTGCGCTTTCGGAACAGGGTACGGTGCTACTGCTCGGCCACGGCCTGATGAATAAAATGATTGCGCGGGAGCTGCGTAAGCGCGGCTGGCAGGCGGAAAAGCATGCCAGCAGCCGCCACTGGAGTTCAGCGATCTACCATCGCCCTTTTATCTGACCAGATCGAAAAAGCTCAGCACCTCGCAGCCGGTGCCGACGCGCGGCGTGGCGATGACGCGGGCCGTTGCCAGATCGATCACGCTCAGCGTGCCGTCGCCTTCGTTAGCAATCAGCAGCTGCTGATTATCGGGGCTAAAGCAGCCGTCCATCGGTTTATTCCCTACCGTGATATCGCCTAATGGATTGAGCAGATCGTCGAACAGGGTAATCACCGGCTCCTCATCGCCTATCGCCACCAGCCGCTCGCCGTCCGCGCTGAACCGCACCACCTGACAGGGTTTTTTATGTCCCGGCAGCGCCAGACGCTGGCGCACGCGATGGCTCTGGCGATCGATAACGTAGAGATAAGTCGCATCCGCCGCGCTGGCCACCAGATAGGGATGCTTCGGCGACGCCGCGATCCCGGCAATGGGGCCAGGCAGCAGAATAGTATCAATAACCCGCCCTTCCGTTTCGCACAGATCCACCACGGTAATGCTGGCGTCTTCCTCATTTTCGGTAAACAGCTTGCGCCCGCTGGGCGAAAGCGTCAGGCGATGAGCGTTATGCGAAGGCAGAGGAATGGTTTTCTCAACCCGATCGGTTTCTGGATCGATCACCGCCACCGCCGCGCTGTTTTCGCAGCAGAGGTAAACCTTACCGTCGCGCCCCAGCTGACCGCTGTGCGGCGCGCGCAGCGGCGACAGATCGATAAAGCCGCTAATTTCGCGCTTCGCCAGATCGATCACCGCCACTTTATGGCCCGGATGCGGATTATCGCCGTGGATGCCGTCGCCGTAGATGGGCACATAGGCTTTTTGCCAGGCCGTCAGCATCAGCAGCTCATGCGGACGCGGCGGGAAAGCGTTGAGTTCGCGCTCGACGGCGAAGGTCTCAGGGTTAAGAAACAGCACGCGGTTGCCCTGCTTGTCCACCGCCAGCAGCCCACGGGTTGGTTCAGACATAGCTACTCCTTTCTCAGTAAGCCTTCCTTAAGCGTAGACAACCGCTGTTATGCCATCATGACCGTATAAAAACATCAGCATGATTAACCAACCCGTATAAGCCCAACGCGCGCTGAAATAACCGGCCAGCGCCTTCTGCTGCTGAAGCGCACAGGTAAAAACCAGGAATTTCTTTAGCCGCCCGGTGAAAATTAAGAATAAGCGGGTTATTTAAATATAAGGCAAACGGGAAAGCGCTAAGCGACAAATACCTCCTCCGCTTTCCGGTTTATCTGAAATTCAGCAAAAGACGTAGCGCGCATATAAATAATGCTTTATTAAATCGGTGAAGAGATTTTATACACAACCGTGAGGAAACAGATGCGCGTTCTGCGCTGCGCCTCACCAGGGAAATATCCGCGGCAGTCATCACAATAACAGGTGCATCATGAATCAACACCGTCGACATCCTGCACATACGCTCTGGCGCAACTGGAAACGCGTCTCTTTCAGCAGTCAAATGCTGTGGCAGAAGAAAAAGCACAGCGCCCTTACCGCGCCGGAATATGACGCCAGCCAGGAGGAGAACCTGGTGATCCTGTCGGCGGAGAAGGCCCCTGCGGAGATCCCGAAAACCATCTGGATGTACTGGCATGACGATCAGCTGCCGCTCTCTCTGCGCCTGAATATCAATCAGCTGCGTCAGGATAATCCCGACCATACGCTGCATCTGGTCACGCAGAGCACGCTGGCGCAGTGGCTGCCGGATATGGAATTTATTTCTGCCGACCTGACGCCGAGGCATAAAAGCGAAATTATCCGGCTGGAGCTGATCCACCGCTTCGGCGGCATCGGTATCGACTGCGGCACGCTGTTATTTGAGAAGCTCGACTGGGTACATCAGACGCAGCAGGATAAGCCGATGGACGTTATTGGCTATTATCGCGAAAGCTGCACGCTTAATTTTCTGTCGCCGGTTATCGAAAGCTGGTTTATCGCCGCCGCGCCTGGCAACGCCTTTATTCGCGAATGGCTGAAGCAGCTGGCGCCGATTAAAAACCTTGGCGCGCAGAACTATATTAACGAGCTGAAAAAGCGCGACGACTATCCGCTTATCGTGCAGAAAATCCATCACCCAGCGCAGGCGCTGTTATCGCTGGCGCAGCAGGTGGCGGTTAAAGAGTATCGCCGCGTGAATCTCCATTTACGCAAAGCGGAGGCCAACGCCTGGTTTTATCAGCGGCTACACGCCGGCAACAGCGATGCGTTCGCCTGTTCGGTGCTGTTCCATCAGCGGCCGCAAACGCCGCCGCCGGTAATCAGGCTGAGCGGTGACGAACGGCTGCATCTCGATTTTAACCTGCGTCTTGGCCTCTATAACCGCGCCAGCCTGCTGGGCGAGATGATGCTGACACCCGCGCGCCCGACGCTGGCGTTGCCTTCAGGCACCGACAAAGCGCGCGCGTAGCCAGTGCGTAAAGGTCGTTACCGCGCGCGGCACCTGCGCGGCGTAAGGCCTGACGATCCACAGCTTCTCCGCAAACGCCTCAACGGCTCGCCAGTGCGGCAGCACCTGCTTTAGCGCGCCGGTGGCGAGCGCCTCGCTGGCGCTGAAGTCTGGCAGCATGGCGATGCCCAGCCCCTGAAGCGCCGCATCGCGTATCGACTCGCTGTTGTTGGTGGCGAAGCTGCCCTGCACCCGCACCTGCACCCTTTCTTCCTGCTCCGCGTCGGCGAAGGTCCAGCGCGGGGTTTCTACGCCGCGCGGGTAGTATAAGCAGTTGTGCTGCGCCAGCTGATGCGGAGTCTGCGGCGCGCCATGTGCCGCAAGGTAGTCCGGCGAGGCCACCAGCAGGGTGCGCGTGTCGCACAGCGGCAGCGCGACGTGGGTTTCTGGCAGCGCGCTGCTGTGGCGAATCGCCAGGTCGAACCCTTCACTGCTGAGCGAGACGATGCGGTCCGTCACGTCGAGCTGTAGTCGAATCTGCGGGTAAGCGCGCAGAAAATCCCCGACGATCGGCACCAGCTGCTGGCGGGCAAAGGCCACCGGCGCGGTAACCCTGACCAGACCGCGCACCGGCCCGGCGGCGTCGCGCACGCCGAAAAAGCTCTGCTCGATACGCGCAAAAGGGTCTCGCAGCTCTTCCACCAGCTTTTCCCCTGCCGCCGTCAGCCGAACGCTGCGCGTAGTACGCTGCACCAGCGCCGTCCCCGCCGCCTGCTCCAGCTCTTTGATCTTCTGGCTCATCGCCGCTTTGCTGACGTCAAGCCGCTCCGCCGCGCGGGTAAAGCTGCCCTGCTCCGCCAGGACCAGCAGCCAGTGCAGATGCATCCAGAGCGCGTCCGTTTTCATCTCTTTCATGTTGGATTGTTCACAATATTGAATAATCAGTTCAGCGAGCGCGCTTTTTCTTTGCCCGCAGAAACGCCAGGATAGTCACCAGAGCATACAAAAATTACGCGTTCAACAGGAGAAATAGCGATGCCATTACTGCAATTCGATGTGATACAAGGTCGTTCAGAGTCAGAACTGCGCACGCTGCTGGACGCGGCGCATCGCGCGGTGCTGACCGCCTTTAAGGTGCCGGAGCGCGACCGCTATCAGATTGTTCACGAAAACAAAGGTTATCAGATGGTTTTTCAGGATACCGGCCTCGGCTTCCAGCGTAGCGACAATCTGGTGATGGTGCGCGTCTATACCAGCCCGCGCAGCGCCGAGCAAAAGCAGCACTTTATGGCGGAGCTGGCGCGCGAGCTGCACGAAAGCAGCGGCGTGCAGGGCAACGATCTGATGATCAGCTTTATCACTAACGACAAAGGCGACTGGAGCTTCGCTGACGGCGAAGCGCAATACCTTACCGGTCGGCTTTGATTCCACGCAGTTTTCCCCCCGCTATCGACGGCAGCCAGGCGGCTGTCGTCCTTTTTTGTCCTTGAAAGATTACCCACTGCACAATTCGGGCGGCATATGTTGCAGCGCTATGACAGCCATTATAGATTGACGAAAATCTATTCGTGCTCATCGCGGTCTGCGCAGGAAGCGCTAATTCACTTTAAAAGAGGATTTGACGTTGTCCGAATGTGTCTCAGTGGCGCTGTTCCTGGCTGCCATTGCCGTTTACTCCTGGAAAGCCGGACGAAATAAACTCTGGTTCTCCTTTGTGCTGCTTCTGCTGGTACTGTTTGTACTGCTCAACGCCACTCTTTTCGCCAGCAACTACTTCACCGGGGACGGCATTAATGATGCGGTGCTTTATACGCTGACCAACAGTCTGACCGGCGCGGGCGTCAGCAAATATGTGGTGCCTGCTCTTGCGCTGCTGCTGCTGCTCTTTTTGCTGATCTGCCTGCTGACCTGGCTGCTGCGCCGCCATGAGCGGCCGCACCATCTCGGCTGGAGCCTGCTGGCGGTCGCCTGCGCCGCCGGATCGGTGCAGACTACGCCCGCGTTTCGCCAGGTCGCCAGCCTGGTCGCCTCGCACACCCGCCCCGCTGACTCCGACTTCGACGACTACTATAAAGTGCCGCAGAAGGTCATCAACAACCCTCATCTCAACCTGGTCTATATCTACGGCGAAAGCCTGGAGCGCACCTACTTCGACAACCAGGCATTTCCCGATCTGACGCCAGAGCTGGGACGGGAAAAAGCGCAGAGCCTGGATTTCAGCGAGACCGTACAGCTGCCCGGCACCGATTACACCATTGCCGGTATGGTGGCCTCGCAGTGCGGCATTCCGCTGTTCGCGCCTTTCGACGGCAACGCCTCCGCCGCGCTTTCCAGCTTCTATCCGCAGAACATCTGCCTCGGCGATATTCTGAAAAATTCCGGCTATGAAAACTGGTTTATTCAGGGCGCGGATCTGCGCTTTGCCGGTAAAGATCTCTTTCTGAAATCACACGGCTTCGATCCCGCTCATATGTACGGATCGCAAGAGCTGAAAGATCGCGTTGCCGATCCCGCCTACCGCAACAACTGGGGCTACTACGACGATACGGTAATGGATGAAGTGTATGAGCAATATGAGGCGCTGTCGCGCCAGCAGAAACGCTTCGCCCTGTTCGCCCTGACCGTGGACACCCACCATCCCGACGGCTTTATTTCACGGAGCTGCCAGCGCAAAAGCTACAGCTACGCAGGCAAGCCCAACCAGTCTTTCAGCGCGGTGGCCTGCTCGCAGGAGCATGTGGCGCGGCTGATTGCGCGCATCAAGGCCTCTCCATACTTTAAAAACACCGTTATCGTCGTGACCTCGGATCATCTGGCGATGAATAACACCGCTCACCCCTATTTGATCAAGCAGCCGCGCCGCGATCTTTTTATGGTGATCCGCGGCGATCGGCCGCAGGCGGAGGTGATCGACCGGCCGCGCAGCACGCTGGATAACGGCGCGACGGTGCTGGACATTCTCGGCGGCGATAAGGCGATTGGTCTTGGCCGCAGCAGCCTGGCGGGCGCGACGCTGACCGGCCGCTTTACCGATTTCCAGAGTTATATCAGCCGCTGGAAGGCGGATATTATTCAGCTGTGGAATTTCCCGAAAAAGCTCGACCGCTTCGTCATCGACCAGACGAAAAACAGCTTTAGCTTCTCCGGCGCAACGTTCAAACTGCCGATCCTGTTCCGCGTCGCCAGCGGCCACGTCGAGCCGCTGCCGGAAGGAGAATATTCCGCGCCGCTGCGCTACCAGCTGGCGGACTTTACCGCCAGCGAAAAGTTTGTCTGGGTCGATCGCTGTTTCCGTATGGCGCGGCTGTGGAAGCCTGAGCTGGCGCTCTCCACCGATTTCTGCGTGGCGATGGGGCGGCTCGGCGGCCAGCCGAGCGTGACGCGTATCGACAAAGCGCAGTGGAAAGGCCAGGCGAAATTCCCTGAGGAGACGCTGAGCGCGGCGAACTATCAGCGTAATGAAGCGCTGCTCCGCGTTGAGGATAACGATATTCGCTACGATGCTGACCGCTTTCTCTTCGCTGTACCGGGCGCGCCAGCCAGCGTGAAGCGCTTTAGCGGCATCTCGCGCTGGGAGAACTGGGGCCGCTGGTCTAACGCCAACCTGGCGCCGGAGGTTAACATTGAATATGTCGATCCGCTGCCCGCGCGCTTCGACCTGGTGATCACCGCGCGCGCCTTCGGGCCTAACGCGCACCAGCCGATTCCGGTACGCGTCGGCGATCAGCAGCAGCAGCTAACGCTGGGCGAGGAACTCTCCACCACCACCCTGCACTTTAGCAACCCGACGGGGGCGCATACCTTGACGATTGCGCCGCCGCAGCCGCAGCAGAGCAATCTGGGCAATATTACCGGCCAGGACCCGCGTCGGCTGGGTATCGGGATGGTCGAGATTAAAATCGTGCAGCCGCAGATTTAAGTCAGGAATAGTTGATGGTGAAGGTTAAGGTTCCATTCGCCGTTCCTGCGCTGACGGTGCCGGTAGAGATATAGTTGGCGTAAAAGGTATAGGCGGCAGTGCCGTCGCTATCGATGGTCGTTGAGACCGACTGGTTAAGCGGCACGCGGTTTTTATCCGCATCAAGGATCTCGATCGCGATATTTTCCGCTGTGCTGTCGCTGTCTAACGCCAGTAATTCTGCCGAACTGCTGTCCTGCGAACCGCTAAAGGTCAGCTCTGCGGTAGACGCAGAGCAATCGGTCAGCGCAATGCCAAAGTAGACCGGTTGCGAACGTACTCCGCTGTCAGTGAAGTTTTTTACTGCCCAGTCACCCAGCACGATAGTCTGGTTATCGTCCCCTTCGCTTACAGTACAGGAGGAGGCGACGATATTGCCGTGTAGGGTGATCTCAACCGAACCTGCGTTGGTAGCCAGCAGAGAGGGGCTAAAGAGGGCAAGCGCGAGAGTCCACGCCGTTCCTCTGAAACAAAAAGGTGTTTTCATATTTTCTCTCTCCGATTCTAGGCAAACTCAACAAGTAAATAGGCTGTCGCAGAGAAGGTGCCCTCTTCAGGTTTATTGCCCGTTACGCTGACCGGATAGGCCTTGATCGTCACGGTAGCCTGAGACGTACTGTCCAGGGACGTGGTAATGGCGCTGGTGGTATCATTCGGGACAATAATATTGTCCTGGTCATCGGTAATAATAAAACCGAGATCCGGATTGGAAGAAACAATGGTATTGCCTGAGACGGTAGAGGTTTGCAGCGTTATTTTTAACGTAGCGTTCGCCTCGCCATCTGTGCATGCAATATTAAATGACTTAGACAGCGTTGAGACATCGCTGGGTTTAACCCCTGCGCCCGCCCGGCTAAAGGAAGAGGCGTTAATATCTGAAAAGTCAAAATCGATGGTGGTTCCGGCATTAACGGTACAGGTCTGCGGCACCGATATCGTCGCGCCGTTAATAACGATTTTGTATACCACGCTTTTCATCACTGGCGGATTATATTGTCCTATATCCGCGCCGACATACACGTTAAATATTTCGGTATAAGGTATCGTCAGGGTTCCGGTAAAGGCTTTCAGCACCTTAAACTTATATATCAGGTTGCTGTCACGCACAGGGAATTCTTTAGATTGATTAACGTTACCGTGCCAGCCCATATGCACATACTCGGCGGGTGGGTAAAAACGTTTTGCGTAGTCATCAACGATAGAGACAGCGATAGCAAGGTAATCATTCACCTTAAGAAACTGATAGCTGTCTTCCGTTGAAACCGCGGTAAGCGAAGTGCGATAGCTACGATATGTAGTGTCATCTCCTGCCCCCAGGTACCAGCTTGTATTAGGGCATACGGCATTAACACCCACGTAATCCTTGCTGGTGCTGGTTACCACCGTTCCTACAGTGGCATCGCTGATAATATCGCTGGGGATATCCAGCTCTTTCGTCTTATTACCTGACGAGAACTGGCAAGCCCCTTCATTCACGGCGTAACCTCTGCTAACGATACATATATTCAGCAGCACAATAAGCAGTGCGAGAAAATATTTTTTATTCATTAAATACTCTTCCTGTCTACTGGAGACAAACGGCGTCGGTTTGAACAACCGGCTGTTTTAACTGGGCATTGGTAAAGGTGTAGCTGGCGGTGCATTTATCCTGCTCGCCTGGACCCCAGCTCACCACGATGGTGCCTTTCTCACCAATACCGGTCAGGTAGACATGGCTGTTGTCATCAACAATGCCGGTTGCGCTGCTCTCTTTCTCCAGCGCCGTAGAGGCAAAAGGAACGCTCTTTTTATCTTTCGTCACTAAGTTGAAGATGGCCCGGTAGCCGACTCTGGCATTAAAGCTTGCCAGCGCCAGCGCGCCCTTGGTCGGCACTACGTTGACCACGCTGTCGTCCAGATCCGTATGATCGTCCAGGGTTCGGGTATCCAGCGCGATACGGTTATTTCGGTAGCTGGTGGAATAAGGCACTACCGCATAACCGCGCAGGTCGGTTTTAATGCCGGTGGTATTTTGCACCTTAACGCTTTGCGCGCCCGGCGCTTTAATTAATACGTTGGTATCGCCCAGCGGCTGACTTAGCGTTATGCCGTCGTGATGCGCAACGAAGCCACCGGTTAAGCGATAGTCGAGCATTTTATAACTGCGGTTATAAGAGTAACCCAGGCCAGCGTCGCCATATTCACTCGTATAGTTAAGGTTGGCGCTGCCGGTATAGTAACTTTTGTTGCTGTAACCCTGATTAACGCTGTATTGCAGACGACCGTCGCTGAGCGCAGTGCCGCTCACGCCTGTCTGAATCGAGGTTTTGCCGTCTGAGTTATTACTAAACGTTGAGGTGGCGTGGATATTTTTCAGCTTCTGCCGGTAATTATTATTATTGGTTAACAGCTCCAGCGGCAAAGACAAACTCAGCGCGATAGCCTGATCCGATTCTGAGGTGCCGCGGCTTTTACTGTATGACCAGGAGAGGCTATAGCTCAGAGCATTCCAGTTAGAACTAAAACCGGCCTGCCAGGTTGAGTCAGTTTCGTCGGTATTCCAGTAATTCTGCTGCGTTGCGCTCAGGTAGACGGAACCATAACCGCCAAGCTGCTGATTTATGTTGGCCTGAAACTTCCCTTTTTTGGCGTTACGGGTGTTGTAGTAGTTGACTAACACCCTCTTCTTGTTGCCGTTCTCATCCGTATAGTAGTCGTACTCGTAGCCTGAGCTGTTCTTATAGGTGGTGTCTTCCAGCGTATAGAAGTTTTTGGTTGAGTAACGGTATCCCAGCAGCTGGAAGGTCGTCCCCCATTCGTTCAGAGATTTTGCGTATAAAAAGCGCAGGGACTGCCCTGAGTAATCTTTATCATCTGCGAGCTTGCTCCAGGCCTGAGTCACGTCTAAAGAAACCGCGCCGACATGCCCGATATTCTGCGCAATACCGCCAACGATTGATCTATAACGTTCCGCAAACTGCATCCCGCCATAGAGCGTGCTGCTTTTCGTGATGCCGTACATGGCGGCGCTTTCAGCGAATATCGGTTTCTTGCGGTTGGATGAGCCGCTGCGATACTCGCCCACGTTCATGTTATAAACCACGCGTCCCTCGCGCTGCAGGAACGGTACGGTTGAGTAGGCAACGGTAAAGGTCTGCGTTTTTCCGCTGGTTTCCTCAACCGACACCACCAGGTCACCGCTGGATGACGCAGGCGAAATATCATTAATAACAAAGGGGCCAGGCTGCACGTAGGTGGTATAGATAACGTAGCCATTTTGCCTGATCACCACTTTGGCCTTGCTTTGCGCAATCCCTCTTACCGTCGGCGCGTATCCTTGCTGACTATTGGGATACATACTGTCTGAAGAGTAAAGCCGGAGACCGCGGAAAGAGAGGCTGTCGAATAGTTTGCCGTCTGTCGAGGTATCCCCCAGCACCAGCTGTGATTTCAGCGGAATAATGGCTCTTTCAGCATAGGTGCTGATGCTGTTCCATCTGTTTCGCGTATAGCTGTCGCTCTCGGAATGGGTATAGCTTCCGTTATGCCTTAATCGCCATGGCCCCCAGTTCACGCCGCCATTCAGTCCAAGGTAGATGCTCTCGCTATTGCTGGAGCGATCCCCCGTCAGGGTATAGCTGAGTAAGGAGGCCGGCACGCCTTCGTCCCACTCCTCCGGCGGAATATAACCTTTGGCGGAGTTACTGAGCATCGCCTGGGGAATGGTAATTTTGAGCTTCAGCTTATCGAAATCAAAGTTTACCGTTGCCTCAGTAATCACTTTTTTCAGGACAAGGCACCGATCGCCATCCTGACTTTTCAGCTGGGGAAACTGCTTGAAATCTACGCCAAACCGCCGCAGCCACTTAGCGTTCAGGCAGGGGTATAGCCCGGTATTGTCATCGCTTTTCGCAACCACATCCTTGTCGGCGTCACGAAACTCAATATCAGAGGCGGTAATAAACTGATCGTTTACATAGATATCGACCCTGTATTTTCCTGGTGCCTGCTTGCCGCTGGTAAAGCGTGAAAGATCGGCGACGGTACTCCCATTTTCCGATAAGAATGCTGGATCAAAATACATCCCTGCCTGAACGCCTGACGAACCGGAAAAAATCGTCATGAATGATGCGCTCCAAAAGAGTAGCTTTCGGTTCACTTTTCTCATTTTAATAATCCGTATTCACTGGAATAATGGCGAGCAAAGCCTGTATCAGAAAAGCACACCATTATATTTTTTCGTTATTGCACCGTAATCGTTCACAGCTTTATAGGTGATATCTCTTTTTATTGATTTTCCGATATCAACAACTGTTTTACCTTTAGGGGCAACCAGGGTATTTGCCTGTTGTTTGCCACCCACATAAAACTCAACAAGCGAAACGTAGTAAGGCGTTGGGTTATCAATGGTCAGCTTGCTGCCGTCAAAATGGAACTTCAGCGCTTCGGGGGCGCTCTCTGACATTAAAGCAAGCTCTTTCGGCCTGACGAAGATCTTAATACGCGACAGCACCGCCATTTTGAGCACGTTTTTATTTTCAAGCTTGTCTTTATCAAACTCAGGTATCGCTTTTGAATTAAGGTAGTAAACGGACTCTCTGTCAGCAGGCAGCGCACCGCCAACGTAGACGATTCTGAGTGTATTTTCGCTTTTGGCATTACTGACGAACAAAGGCGGCGTAACAATGAAGTCGGATGATTTTTTTCCGCCTTTGTCTTCGACCCATGTCTGAATAAGGTAGCGAAGTTTTTCATCCGTATTTTTAACGGCAAGAGACGCCTGCTTATCGCCCTGAGAATAAATTACCCGTGTCGCGCCAAGCAGCACGCCACCCGCTACAGCTGAATAGCTGTTAGCAAATACAAGCGTTAAAAAAACAAAAAGCGAAGCCATTCCTCTTCTCAGAGGAGAACTGAATAGTGTCATTTTAAAATCTCTGCGTTATCAGGGATAAAAAACCTTGAAATTCACTTCGGAGAAAAGCTCTCCGGGACGCACTTCATTTTTTATTACTTTATATTTTGCCAGAAAAGTCATTAACCCGTCTCTTCCGCGAAACTTAGAACTGCTGAGTACGCTATTAGGAACAAGCGCATTATATTCCTGGTCGAACAGAGCCAGCCCCAGGCCAACTTCTTTATTGCCCCGTTCTTCTTTCAGGGCCGAAGGCGTTTTGTCGGTATAAACCCTGAATAGCGTGCTGTCTTCAGATGCTGTTTCTCCGTTAAAAACGATTTCAATATTTCTTTTTGAGTCAATATTGCACTGCCCTACGTAGATCCGGAACGTGACGTACTCTTTGTCAGGATAGAAGCCAACCTCTTTTAACTGATCGCTTCTGTAACTCCCCATATCAACGATAATATCATCTGAAGCCCGGTTATTGACTGTCACAACGCATGCGCCCTCGATGATATTGCCGCGCAATTTCACCTTGCCCTTGTTATAGATGCCAATATCAGCGGAACACAACGAGCAATAAAGAAGGAGACCAGAAAAAATGAATAAAGAGATAGTCCGATTAAGCATTTTTTAGTCTCCTTCTTTAGTTCAAATCACTTCACGTTAACGTCAAATTATGAGTAGTTAACGACAAAGGTGACGTCGGCGTTAGCAACACCGGCTGTTGGTGTGGCGCTGGTTGAAACATAGCGTGCGGTGTAGTGCATCGTGTTGGTGCCGTCAGCCAGCGTGAAGGAAGACGTTGCGGTACCCGGCGTTACTTCTTTATCAGCGGTATCCAGGATCTGAATGCCTACGCCAGTTGCCGTTGTCTGGTTAGAAGAGGAGTTAACCGCAAAGAGTTTGTTATTTTCCCCATCGGTCTGACCGGTGAAGGTAACGGTAGCGGCAGTAGAGACAGTGGTGTCACATTCATTCAGCACGATTTCAAAAGGAATCAGCGCCGTTTTATCGCCAACCGCAGAGAAAGCGCCGGTACGGTATTCACCCAGAGCTACAGTTTGATCTGCAGATTCAGTGGCAACCGCGCAAGCGGCATTTACCAGGCTACCCGTAAAGTGAATGGTGCCGCCTGAAGCAGTCACGCTTGATGCTGCCTGAGCGCCGACGTTCGCCAGTAACAGAGAAGCCGCCAGCAGAGCAACTTTCGTTTTACCCATTTTTCTTTTCTCCAGATTTTAATTACACAAAGAGTTTCTATAGGGCTGATAGAGAACAGAACCAGAGTGTATTACGTCTGTTAAGACGCGTTCTCTTCAACGGGGGCTATATTTAGTCATGAAGAGATACAAAAAAAGTGAAAATAAAACATTTAAGCGATAAATTCACAAAACGAAAACGAATTTATTTACTCCTCGCAGGCAGAAAAAAAGCCTTCTTAATTAAAGAGGTAAATAAACACAGGCATTCTTAACAGAAATACAGCATGGATTATAAAACCGGAACGGGAGTTAAATAAAATCGGCGAATAAAAAATACCATCTGGTTATTTTGATAATAATAAAACATCATTACCAGCTTCAGATAAGCCTGAAGCTTAAAGGTCTTTTTTATTACCAGAGGTATTGTAACGCTTTGCGTTAAGAGAGGGGAATTTGCTGCGGAGGAGAAGATAAGGTACGCGCCAGGAAACATGCCCGGAGGCATGCAGTTAAAAGAAGAAGTAGATGAGGCTATTTATATGAAAGAACACAACCCTTCACAAAGCCAGATAAGCCGCCACGACCAGTATACAAACGATGACTGCTATTATCACGCCGCCATATCTGGCTTTAACGGTTGAGATCCAGGGCTTACTGTTATTCTTTTCGGCTTCGCTGGCATCGGAGAGTATCTGTTGATTGTCGTCAGGTAAACTGCTGCTGGTCATTGCGTCGCTATCGGGCGCGCTGGCTTCCTTTGCTTCAGCCTCTGCCTCAACAGACTCAGGATTGAGGTCGCTTTGCTTAATAATCGCTACCTCTTCTGACAGCATAAGCCCTTTGCGTGGCAAGGTGACAATAACATCATCATCAAAACCGAGCGCTTTTAATCTTTTCCTTAAAATGGATATGCTCTGGTAGTAGGTATTTTTAGTGACGATAATGCCCTTCTTACCCCACACCTCATTAATAAAATCATCATGACTTACTACCTCGCCCTGACGCTCAATCAGTAATAAAAAGCAACGCGAAGCGGGTTTACTTAAAACAACCTCAGCTATACTGTCATCGAGCGGTCTAAGGACGTTCGTTACAGGATAAAAACAGAGGCGACCATCAATAAGGTAATAGTTTTCCATAAGGTGCTGTCTAAGTAGTCAATTTAACGAGAAACGTTACGTTAACCCCTTATAAAACAGGCTTTACGCACTGAGGCGGGTTAACATTGAAATTTATTCTATTCATCCCTTACTGTTTGAATAGAAATATAATGCCTGAAATGAATCATTCTTATAACGCATTCCATTAATTCACCCCTCACCTGACGATAATCTTTAAGTGATTCCCTGTGCTAACCACTCAGGCACTATATACTCTCATTTTCCTGATTTGAAGAGCTATTTTATTACCCTTTCTATTACATAAACCTTACAAAAAAGATAATGCTGTAAATTTAATAATAACATTCAATGCGTTAGCAAAAGGTCATTTCAGGCATCAGCCTTTAGCAGCCTTAATATATGCTTCTCCATTCCCAAATGAGAATATTACCGGCAGCGAGAATGCGACCTCTCTTTTTTACACAATCAAAATATTCTGATCAAAAAATCAAAGTCCATTCTCAAATGAGAATATAAATTACATAACGCCAGGCTTCACGCAGAAAAAATCTGCTATTAATGCTGACGCATCAGCAAAATGAAACGTCAGCATCTAGCCATTTTATACAGGCAACAGCCAAAACCTAAAGGTTCTGGCGCAGCGTCTCCAGCCGCTCCCGCTGCTTCTGTCCGGCATCAAAGTTCTCCTCGGCCAGCCAGCGCTCAAAGCCACCTTTCACCTGCGGCCACTCGCCGTCGATAATCGAGAACCAGCTGGTGTCGCGCGTGCGGCCGCGATACACAATCGCCTGGCGGAACTCGCCCTCATACTGAAAGCCCAGCCTTGCGGCGGCGCGGCGCGAAGGCGCGTTCAGGCTGTCGCATTTCCACTCATAGCGGCGATAGCCGAGCTGCTCGAAGGCGTAGCGCATCAGCAGATAGTGGGCTTCGGTCGCCTGCCGCGTCTGTTTCAGCAGCGGCGAAAAGGCGACGTGCCCGACTTCGATCACGCCATGCTCTGGCGCGATGCGCATCAGCGCCAGCGTGCCCACTGCGCGCCCACTTTCGCGGTCAACCACGGCGAAGTGCAGCGGATCGCGGCTGTCCTCCATCTGCTGCATATAGCTGAGCCATTCAGCCCGATCGTTAAAAGGCCCGGCGAACAGATAGGTCCAGTCGCGGCCATCCTGCGCCAGCGCCCAGGCGGCAAACAGATCGTCGCTGTGCTGCGCCAGGCTTAGCGGCTCCAGTCGACAGTAGCGCCCCTCCAGCGTCTCGCGCTGCGGAAGCGGGCGCGGCTGCCAGCCCGGCATTGGCTGGCCCACCGGCTGGCCATATTCATTGATGGTGTGTGACATAGCATCTCCTTGTTGTGGTCATCCTGAGATTGCCGCTTTTCTGGTAGGCTAAAAAGCGCCACCGCCAAAGAGAATGATGGATCCATGATGCCTGATGCTCGCCCCTTCCCGACCGGCCAGTTGCTCTCCGCCCCGCTCGCCTTGCGCGACGGCGAAACCCTTCAGCAGCAGCTCTTTCTGCGCGTGAAGCGCGCGATCCTGACGGGCCAGCTTCCGGCGGGCACGCGCCTGCCCGCGACGCGCCAGCTGGCGCAGGATCTGCGGATTTCGCGTAACACGGTTATCAATGCCTGGATGCAGCTGCAGGCGGAAGGGTATCTGATTAGCGATCGTCAGGGCAGCCGCGTCAGCCCGATTGCGCTGCCCGCCTCGCCTGCTCTCACCGTCGGCAGCGAAGCGCCGGTGGCAGACCGGGTGGCGCTGCTGCGTTCCGGCCACCGCTACAGCAGCGAAGAGATGCCGCTGCGTCCCGGCGTGCCGGCGCTGACGCACTTCCCTTTCGCCGCCTGGCGTCGCGCGCTTAACAGAGTGCTGAGCGACACGCCGCAGCGCCTGCTGGGCTATGGCGATCCGCTGGGCGAAATGGCGCTGCGCGTTGCGCTGGCGCAGCATCTCAGCCTGACGCGCGGCGTGCGCTGCCAGCCGCAGCAGATCGTTATCACCGAGGGCGCGCAGCAGGCGCTGTCGCTCTGCGTCACGCTGCTCAGCAATCCCGGCGATACCGGCTGGGTAGAAGAACCCGGCTATCGCGGCGCGAAAGCGGCCATGCTGGCCGGTAGCCTGCGCGTGCAGCCGGTTGCGGTGGATGAGCAGGGATTAGCGCCCGACGTCCGGCTGTGGCAGAGCGTTCCGCCGCGTCTGATCTACTGTTCGCCAACCCATCAGTACCCAACCGGCGCGGTGATGAGCGCGGCGCGCAGGCTGGCGCTGCTTGCACAGGCGCAGGCGCATCAGGCGTGGATTATTGAGGATGATTACGACGGCGATTTTCGCTACGTTGGCGAACCGATCGGCGCAATGCAGGGCATGACGCCCGCCGCGCCGGTTATCTATATCGGTTCATTCAGCAAAACGCTGTTTCCCGCGCTGCGCCTGGGATTTATGGTGCTGCCTGCCGCGCTGGCAACCACGCTGCGTCCGGCGCTGCATGAGCTACTGCGCGGCGGCAATCGCCTTGAGCAGCAGGCGCTGGCTGCTTTTATCGCCAGCGGCGACTTTACGCGCCACCTGAGCAAGATGCGCCGTCTTTACCGTCAGCGACAGCAGACGCTGCGGCAGGCACTGCGCGAGACGCTGGGCGAAAGCGCCAGCCTGCTGGGCGGCGAATGCGGCCTGCATCTGGTGCTGCGGCTGGCTGACGAGATCGACGACGTTGCGCTGGCGGCGCGGCTGTGGCAGGCCGGTTACGCCCCTGGCGCGCTCTCCGGCTACTGCTCTGGCGATGCGCCGCCGCGCGGGCTGGTGCTGGGCTACGGCAACACCGGCACCGCGCAGCTAAAGGCGGGCGCGCGACAAATCCGTCGGCTGCTGGACGCCGCGCCGTCCGCTACTTAGCGGGCGCGGCGACAGAGTGCCGCGGAATAAGCTCGGCGCTGAAGGCGGGCAGCGGGCCGACCGGCTCGCCGCGAATGTCGGCAATCAGGCGTCGCGCCGCTTCGCGGCCCATCTCATAGACCGGCTGCGCCACCACCGTCAGCGGCGGCGCGACGATTTCGCTCCAGGGAAAGTTATCGTACATGATGAACGAGAGATCCTGCGGGATACGCAGCCCGCGCTGCGCCACGGCGCGCAGCAGCGACATGGCGACCAGGCTGTCGGAAGCGATCAGCGCGGTCGGCGGCGCGCTGCGCTGCCACAGCGTCTCGACGATGCGCGCGATCTGCGCGTCGCTACCGGCATTCGCCTGGATTAACGAGGTGTCATAGCGACGACCGGCGGCGGCAAAAGCCGCCATCATGCCGCCTACGCGCTGCGCCACCGGCGTCAGACCAAAGTCCGCCGCCTCGCGGTACTCCCCCTCCAGCTCCATGCTGGTGATATAGGCGATGCGCTCGTGTCCCGCCTCCAGCAGTTGCTGCGTCGCCTCACGCGCCACGGCGGTGAAATCGCAGCAGATCGCCTCGACATCGAGATCGATTACCGCGCGATCGAACAGCCTGAGCGCACGTCCCTCTTCCAGAACCTGTAACAGATGGCCGTTTTTCTCCCGCGACGAGTGGCTGGGAGCGACGATAATGCCGTCGACCCGCTTCTCCAGCATTACCCGCACCGCATCCTGCTCGGCCTGCCCTTTCTCATCGCTGTTGCCCAGCAGCAGATGAAAGCCCGCCTGGCGCGCCACGTCGGCCATGCCGCGCAGCGCCAGACCAAAATGTGGGTTCTCGATATCGCCGACAATCACGCCGATGGTGTTAGATCGCCCGGTGTTCATGGTGCGCGCCACCTCGTTAGGCCGGTAGCCCAGCGATGCCGCCGCGCGGTTGACTCGCGTCTGTACCTCTTCACTGACGGCGCCGTAGCCGCCGAGCGCCCTGGCCGCCTGCGCTTTTGAAACGCTGGCCGCCCGGGCGACGTCGGCAACGGTAGGCGCTTTGGATCGCATTTTTTGAATGGTCATAATTAATTCGAATCACAGGTTGATGACAGGAAGATTGACGTCGAAAAAAGGCTGTGCTTAAACTCATTGTAACGCCTTGAGACCGGTCTCACAACAACTGTGCTCTTGTCGTAACCTGCGTTGAGACCGGTCTCATAACTCTATTACTACCGGCTCGACTGTCTCTGATGTTTAACCTGCAAAAACGGATGAGCTATGAAATCGCCAATTCACCTGAGCGCCCTGTGCGGCGCCGCAATCGCACTCTGTTCACTCTCGTTCAGCACGCTGGCGGCCAGCAGCGATAACCCTTACGGGCTGCTGGAGCCGGGCCACCTGCGCATCGCCAGCGTAGGCGACTCTAAACCCTATACCTTTACCGACGCCAGCGGCCAGTTCACCGGCTTCGACGTGGAGTTCTTTAAAAATGTGGCGCACCGCATGGGCATCGATCAGGTGGATTTCGTCGGACAGGATTTTTCCGCCATCCTGCCCGCCGTCGCCAACGGTCAGTTTGACGCCGCGGTCGCCGCTATCGGCATCACCCCGGCGCGCGAGAAGACGGTGGACTTCTCTACCGGCTATCTGGCGGGCTACCTCACGGTGCTGACGCGCAGCGACAGCGGCGTGAAAAACGTTGAGACGCTGGCGAAGCATCGGCTCGGGGTGGTTCAGGGCACGCTGCAGGAGAACTACGCCGTCCAGCACTTCACCCAGAGCGACGTGGTGCGCTTTCCTGATAATAACGCTGCGGTCTCCGCGCTGAACAACGGCACGCTGGACGCGGTATTTCTCGACTATGAAGCCGCCAAAAGCTACGCCGAACGCTTCAAGCTGATCTCCGCCGCCGATATTCCGTCGTTCGATGCGCCAGCGGGCGTCGCCATCGCCAAAAATAAACCGGCGTTTAAGGCCGCGCTCGACAAGGCGATCAAAGCCGCCATGCAGGACGGCACCTGGAAACAGCTTTATCAGAAGTGGTTTCCCGGCTCGCCGATGCCTGAGCAGTATCTGCCCGGCGGCCAGTAATGCGTGAGCGCTGAGCGTTCGGCTTTTCACCAGTGACGGCATCGTCCGTCACGCGTACTGATGGAGTACGGCGATGGATCTTCTGACAATGCTTTCCCGCACCTTCTTCGATCTCGACTCAATGAAGGAAGTGCTGCCGCAGCTGCTGGCGACCGGACTGGTCAATACCCTGATCATCTCAGTTGCCGCCACGCTGCTCGGCACGCTGTTCGGCCTGCTGCTGGCGCTGATGGGCATTTCGCCGTCGCGCTGGCTGCGGCTGCCCGCGCGTCTTTATACCGACCTGTTTCGCGGCCTGCCGTCGATTCTGACCATTCTGCTGATTGGGCAGGGTCTGGCGCGCTTCAGCTATCAACTTTTCGGGCCGACGCCCTACCCGCTCGGCATTTTCGCCCTCAGCCTGATCGCCAGCGCCTATATGGGCGAGATTTTCCGCGCCGGTATTCAGAGCGTAGAGCGCGGGCAGATGGAGGCGTGCCGCGCGCTGGGCATGAGCTACGGCCGCGCGATGCGCCAGGTAGTGATCCCGCAGGGCATCCGCCGCGTGCTGCCCGCTATCGTGAACCAGTTTATCGCCATTATTAAAGACTCGTCGCTGGTCTACCTGCTCGGCCTGATGACCGGCCAGCGCGAGCTGTTCCGCGTCGGACAGGACGCGGCGGTGCTTACCGGCAACCTGTCGCCGCTGATGCTGGCAGGGCTTTTCTACCTGGTGATTACCGTACCGCTGACCCATGCGGTGAACTATATCGACGTGCGCTACCGCACCGGTCGTCGTCGCCTCACCGCGCCGCAGAGCGGCCTGAAAGAGGTCGAAGAAGTGCTAAAGCGCCCCGAGGGCGCGCTGACCACACCATCCTTAACCAGCAATCGGGGGCAATAATGAGCGTTGCAATGAAACTGAGTGAGCCGCCCGCTGCGGCGAGCTGGAAAGGATCGAGCCTGGAGCTGCGCGATCTCTCGCTGGCCTACGGCCCGATCGAGGTACTGCGTCGCGTGTCGCTGCGCATCGCGCCTGGCACCACCACCTGCATTATCGGGCCTTCCGGCTCCGGCAAATCGACCCTGCTGCGCGGCATCAACCGCTTGCATGAACCTAAATCGGGTGACGTGCTGCTGGCGGGACGCTCGGTGCTGAAAGACAAGCCCGACGCGCTGCGGCTGCGTATCGGTATGGTGTTCCAGCACTTCAACCTGTTTCCCGACCACAGCGCGCTGGAGAACGTGGCGCTGGCCCCCTGGAAGGTAAAAGGCCTGCCGAAGGCGCAGGCGATGGCGATTGCACGCCAGCGGCTTGAGGAGGTGGGCTTAGGCCAGCGCGCCGATCACCGCCCGCGCGATCTCTCCGGCGGCCAGCAGCAGCGCGTGGCGATTGCCCGCGCGCTGGCGATGGACCCCGAGGTGATGCTGTTTGACGAGGCGACCTCGGCGCTCGATCCCGAACTGGTGAAAGGGGTGCTGACGCTGATGGCCGATCTCTGTCGGCGCGGCATGACCATGGTGGTGGTCACCCATGAGATGGGCTTCGCCCGCAAGGTCGCCGATCAGGTGGTGTTTATGGACGAAGGGGAGATTGTTGAAGCGGGCCCGCCCGCCGCACTGTTCGACGCGCCCCAGTCGCCGCGCCTGCAACGTTTTCTGTCGGAAGTGCTGTAAGCCTTCTCTCTTTCGTAATGAACAAGGAACCGAATCATGGCTTTTGAACAACTCCCTCGCGTAGTGGTACTGGGCGGTGGCGCGCTTGGCGTCTCCAGCGCGCTGCAGCTGGCAAAACGCGGCGCGGCGGTCACGCTGGTGACTGAGGCAGAACTCTGCTCCGGCGCCTCTGGCCGTTCGCTCTCGTGGCTGAACTCAGCGGGCGAACGCTCCACGCCCTATCACGCGCTGCGCATGGCGGGCATCGATCGCTACCGCACGCTGTTCGCCGACGATCCCTCGCGCGACTGGCTGCGTTTCGACGGCGGCCTGTACTGGGCGGCGGACGACCTGAGCGGCACACGCGCGCGCCATGCCTATGAGAAGGCACACGGCTACGACTCACGGCTGGTCACGCGCGACAGCCTGGCGCAGGCGGATGCGCAGGTAGAGGACGAGGCGCTGGCGCAGGAGGCGATCTTCAACCCTGGCGAAGGCTGGGTCAGCCTGCCGCACCTGGTGGCGCATCTGGCGCATCAGCTGCGTGCGCTGGGCGGCGAGATCGTCGAGCACGCCGGGAAATGTGAAGTCGTGCGCGACGGGCAGCGCGCCAGCGGCATCAGGCTGGCGAGCGGGGATATCCTGGACGCCGACGCGGTGCTGGTCGCCTGCGGCCCCGCCACGCCGGATGTGGTCGCGCCGCTCGGCGTCACTATCCCCAACGGTTCGCCCGTTTCCATGCTGGTGATCACGGCACCCAGCGCACACGGGATGAAGGCGGTGCTGAATACGCCACGCGCGGCGGTACGCCCCAATCCGGGCAAGACCTTCGCGCTGGATCACGACTGGTACGAAGAGGATATTCAGCAACAGGCTGACGGCAGCTACACCATTGATGAGCGCGTGGTGGCGCAGCTCGCCGCCGAGGCGAGCAAGTTAATGAAAGGCGAGCCGCTGCGCGCCGCGAGCTGGAAGCTGGGGTTAAAACCGATTCCCGGCGACGGCGAACCGGTGCTGGGCGAGCTGGAGAGCGTGCCGGGCTGCTTTGTCGCCTTTACCCATTCTGGCGCGACTTTGGCGCTGATTGCGGGCGAGCTGCTGGCGGAGGAGATCCTGACGGGCGAGAAGCAGCCGATGCTGGAGAGCTTCCGGCCTGCCCGTTTCGCATAAAAAAGCCGGTCACGCTGACCGGCTGTCAATTGCTGGTGCCCGGATATGGCACGTGGGCGCGCTGGCCCGGCGACAGGCGCACCTCAGGGATGGGGTGCCTGTCCGTACGGTTAGCGCTGCCTTCTTAGCCGCGCTCGCACTTAGCCGCGATAGTAGATATCGCCTGTTTCTGCCTTGAGGATTTTGCCGACGTCATTGGTGATCAGCAGATAGTTGCCGCCGATATAGGTCCAGTGGCTGCCGGTTTCCGGCGCAGGCAGGTTACGCTTCTGCCACTCAACGATGGTGTAGGTTTTATCCAGATACTGCTGCGGCACGCTGTCGCCGACCTTGTACTCTTTGTAGTCGATGATGACGCGGTCGAGATCGTATTTTGACTGCGGCTGCGAAGTGCCGGCGTTAGCGTCTGGCGCTGGCGAGGGGGTGCTGCCCGCTTCCGGCTCTTCCGCGTTTGGTCCCAGCGGCGGCTGGTCGGTGCTATCGCCTTGCGGCTGCGCATCGGCAGGTGCCTGCTGCTGCACCTGCGGCGGTGGCGGAACGGTATCGGTGGCGTCGCCTTCCGCCTGTGCGGCGGGAACAAGGCTCAGCGAGCCAAACAGTAAACCCGCTAAAAAGAGTGCGTTCTGAGTCCTGCGCATAGTGTTTTCCACGTTGATTGATTTTGTTAACAGTAGACCAGGATAAAGACAATCTGTACAGCCTCTCAGTTCCGTAGCAGAACAGGAAAGGTTCAAATAACAGTTTCCTGTAAGGATAAAAGCATCAAATCCAGGCACGGTTCTGCAGGCCTGACCGAGCGGACAAAGAGTGCCCAATTACCTTACTTTTCGGCTAAACGGACAGGCGGAGAAGCAGTAAGAATATCGCAGCGTTTATCTAATAAAGATTCCACCGAGGCGCGGTTACCCCTATCCCAGCCGCGCCGCGTGGTCAGCAGGATAAATCCTTTTTCTCCCGAGAAGGTCGTGGGTATCAACGCCACGCCATACTCCGCCAGCTGCGGCGGCGACAGCTGAAAGTGGCGCGCCACCGAGGCGATAGGATAGATGCCCATCGCCGTCGGCTGCATCACGCGGCGGGCATAATAAGTATGGTTCAGCAGCCGGTCAGGCAAAGGACGCCACTGCTCATCTATGAAGGGTCGCTCAGCCTGAAGCTGACGACGCACATCTTCCCGCAGACAGGTCAGATGAATATGCAGCTGGTTCTGGCTGCGTCCCCAGGCGGAATTAATCGCCAGACCCAGCATATCGTCGGGAACATCTGCGCCATAGGCCGACATTAAGCGATAACGCATCAGCCAGGCATAGCCAAAGTAGTCGGTGCGGCCCGCGCGCGATAGCGAGATGCTCTCGATACCGGACATCGCCAGGTTTGGCACCAGGATAAAATGGTATTTGTAGCGGGGATTTTGCAGGATGCTGAAGCCCTGCTCATTACTCTGCGGCTGATAGATTTGCTGACATGGCGCGGGATCGTGCCGGTAGTGGTAGTTGGTCATGCAGAGATCCTGCGTGACCATCCACAGCGCGTCAGAGCGCGCGCATCCGGTTAGCAGGAGCGCAATGGCAGAGAGTAATAACCCTCGATAGATCCTTAATCGCATAAAGTCAGCCAGTAGTTGCCATTAACGCAGTCAGGCTCATACAAGGTAAGACGGGCAGCCTGATTATGCTGTCTGACAGCATAGTGTTATCTTTCAATGGATTTTAACTCAGGCATAGCGGCTTGAGTCATTCTTTCTCGTTACCTCAAGCGCGTACTGCGCATAACGCCATACAGCTGACATATTCAGGACGAAGCACAGAACGGAGCAGCAATGACGAGCGCTCTGCCCGGCTGTTCCCTGTTTCACTTATTCGGGAGAAAAGGATTTATGAAAAAACTTCTCGTATCGGCGCTGATTACCTGCGGCTTATCGGCCTGTAGCTACGATAACAGCGGGACGAGCAGAGCGCCGGAAAAAGCAGGACGCACCATGCCGGATATTTTCCAGTCGGTCTCCCCTTCTCAGCAGCGAGCAATAATGTCGGGTGAACGTCCCGACTGGACAGAGATTCAGCCAACACATTTCCCTCGTCGCATGTAGGAAATTTGCGCTGTAACGCCAGCTGGACGAGGTGTGGTCGGTGCTCGCTTTTTTTGTAAGGCTGATGTTGGTTTCGCTGATGGCGCGCTGCGGCAGATCCTGCATTGGTGCAAAGAGCGTGACGTGTTTTTTAGAAGGGATGCCGGGGGCTGCCTTTGCACTAATTAAATGCGCCGGGAAACTGGCAAAGGGTGTGCGGAAATAAGATTTGTAAAAGTCTTACACCACATATAATTTGCCAGCCCCTCTAACTTTAACAAAGGTATCTTATCCGATTAAGCCTGCTTTATGTTTGATTTTACTAACAGCTCACTCAAGTTAAATCCTTGAATTTAAATAAAATAAATCAAATAAACGTTAGCTATTTAAGGATGATTTAATTCGATTTTTGTTACATTGATGAATTATTGCACTTAAAAGAGTGAAGACCACTTCATAGGAGCTGAACCTAAAGGAAATTTTCCAGTTACAACAATAAATTGAGCTACAGTACGCAAATTTTCACGTCAAAAGGCTGTAAATCCGCACAGGTATTACGTAAAATATCACGTAACCCATTAGCTCGATTTTAAACGGATTACACTATGGCTAGTATTGATGCGGACTACTGCTACTCGTTCCCGGCTATACGTGGCATTCAGGCGGGACGACCTTTTTATATCGCTACCTGTCCAATGCGAATCATCCCCAAAATATTCAGTTTTGATGAAAATGACGTTCCTCCAGAGTTACGTGCACAGCGCACCCTGAACAAATCCCGCATTCCAGAAATGGTACGTTATTTGCTTGAAAACCCTAAAGATTATGTTTTTTCCGCATTAACAGCTTCCATCGCTGTTGACGTTCAGTTTGATGAATTCCCGGGGTCTAATAACTTGGGAACGCTCTCCGTTCCGATGGACGCACAGATTTTGATCAACGATGGCCAGCATCGTCGTAAGGCAATTGAAGACGCTTTGGATGCTCGTCCAGAACTTGGGCAGGATAACATTCCAGTGCTGTTTTTTGTTGATGAGGGATTAAAACGCAGCCAGCAAATGTTTGCCGATCTGAACAAATATGCAATACGCCCTAGTCCTTCATTGTCATCATTATACGATCACCGTGATGCCAGTTCCAGCCTGGCACGTTACCTAGCGATGTCCGTTGAACCGTTCATCGGAATGACTGAGCTGGAAAAATCAGGTATCAGCCAACGCTCCAATAAATTGTTTACTTTAAGTAGCATCAAGCAGGCAACTCGTGCACTGCTGGGCAAAGAGCCAAAAGAAGATAATTTTGAAGAATGTACTCAAATCGCCACTAGCTACTGGCAGGCGGTTTTTAACGTCATGCCAGACTGGCAGTTAGCCGCCAGAAAAGAAGTGTCACCTGTTCAGCTAAGGCAGGACTATATCCATGCCCACGGCATTGGTTTGCAGGCCCTCGGACAGTTGGGGTATGCGTTACTTATGAATTATCCCAAAGAATGGCCGGAGAAAATTGTTTCCCTCAAAACATTCAACTGGCGTAGAAATAATCCAGATTTGATTAAACGAGCGATGCAGCACGGTAAGCTGAGTAAAACCAGTACGGCAATTCAGTTAACCTGCAACGCGTTAAAAATCGCATTATCTCTTCCCCTCACTCCTGAAGAACAGGAGCTTGAAGCTCAAATGGTTGTCTCATGAGTAAATTAGTTCAGGCCTTCGATCTGGCCGAATACGAAGATTTTATTAATCAAGAACAGTTTGCTGGACGTCCTCTGTCGGAATATGTCGCCGAAGTTCAAAGAATTTATTGTGCGGATAAGCGCCCGTGGGTAATCGGCTACAGTGGAGGCAAAGACTCTTCAGCAGTTATTACACTGGTGTATCTGGCCTTACTGGGTCTGCCTCCAGAAATGCGCAGTAAAGATGTTTTCTTGGTGTCATCCGATACGCTGGTGGAAACACCGGTAGTTGTGGATTTGATTAAGAAAACTATGTTGCAAATTGAGGCGGGGGCAAAGCGTAATGGTCTGCCAATCACTCAACATGCAGTAACGCCCAAAACCAATGAAACCTTCTGGGTAAATTTGCTAGGTAAAGGTTACCCGGCTCCGACACGCAGTTTTCGCTGGTGTACCGAGCGTATGAAGATCAACCCGGTCAGTGACTTTATTAAAGATAAAGTCAGCCAGTTTGATGAGGTGATTGTAGTCCTCGGCTCACGTAGCAGCGAGAGTGCTTCCCGTGCTCAGGTAATCGCAAAGCACAAAATTGATGGCTCACGCCTGGCCCGGCACACTACGCTGGCAAATGCGTTTATCTATACCCCTATTGATACCTGGGATGTGGAAGATGTCTGGAAATTGTTGCGCGGTGCATTCCGATACGCTCCCGAAGATATAAACGAGTGGGAAAGCCCGTGGGGGGGAAATAACCGCCCTCTGTGGACGCTGTATATGGACTCTTCCGCACAGGGTGAGTGTCCCCTGGTGATCGACGAAAGTACCCCCTCTTGTGGTAATTCTCGCTTTGGCTGCTGGACCTGTACCGTAGTCACCAAGGATAAAGCGATGGAAAGCCTGATCAAAAACGGCGAAGAATGGATGGCGCCATTACTAAAATATCGTGATCTGCTGGCGTTTACCACCGACCCGGTGAATAAAGACACCTATCGCAACTATAAACGCCGCACCGGTAAGGTGAGTTATCAGTACGCTAAAGACGGCGAAGATCGCAGTGCAGAACGTAAGCATGTTCCTGGCCCTTACTGGCTCAAATACCGCCAGCAGTGGTTAAAAGACTTACTGGAAATTGAGCGCGATTTAAACGCCCAAGGCCACACGATTACGTTAATTACTCAGCCGGAGCTGCACGCTATCCGCCAGGAGTGGTTGAAAGATCCTAACGAGCCAGACTGGTACGACACATTACCGGGTATTTACCGCGAGGTATATCAGCAGGATCTGAACTGGGTTGTTGACGATCAATCTCGCTTTGATGCAAGCGATGCTGATTTGCTGGTCCAGATAACGCAAGGGTTCGATGTAGTACCTGAAATGGTGATGAAATTGATCGAGCTGGAAACTTCCATGGAAGGGTTAAGTCGTCGTCAGGGAATTTTTGACAAGCTCGGCACAATCTTGAAGCAGGACTGGGGCAGCCTGGAAGAAATTCAGCAGCAACAATCAATGCTGCAAAAACGCAACGATCGGGATATTCATCAGGACGAAGTTGAAAAGCTAGAAGCTGAACTTCAGACTTTACAGCGCAGAATTATCGATGCAGGCGAATCGTCTGCGCTTATCGATGAGGAAAATGAACGTGCTTATTAAGCAACTGGTATTACATAACTTTCGCGTATTTTGTGGCACACACACCATCGATCTGGCTCCCAGAAAGCGCCCTCATGAAGTACATCCTCGTCCGATTGTGCTATTTGGTGGTTTAAATGGCGCAGGGAAAACATCTATTTTGTCGGCGATTCGGCTGGCACTGTATGGGCGTTTAGCGTTTGGCCCAGCGATGCAACAGCAGGAGTATGTTGAACAACTTGGTGCACTAGTGCACAACGGGACGTATACCACGGAGCGCCCTGAAGAGGCCGCGGTAGAACTGACGTTTACCTACAACCAAAACGGCCATGAAACTGAATTCACCGTCACGCGTAGCTGGAAGAAAGGAAAGAAAGACCGTCTCTCTTTGCAGCAGGATGGACAACCACGTAGTGAACTCAGTTATGACCAGTGCCAGGGTTTTTTGAATGAGTTAATCCCTCATGGTGTTGCCGACCTTTTCTTTTTTGATGGAGAGAAGATTGCAGAGTTGGCAGAAGATGAATCCGGTAATATTCTGCGTACAGCGGTGCGTCGTTTGTTGGGGCTGGATCTGATCGCCAGACTGCAAAATGACCTGATGATTTTTGTCAAACGCCAGCAAACCGTACAGTTAGGTGGCTCCCAGCAACAGCAGGTCGAAGCGCTTGAGACAAAGATTAAAACGCTTGCCGGTCAGGCAGAGAAATTGCTGGAAGAGGCCGATTTCGTCAATTCACGGATTGAATTTTTATCCCAGGACATTATTCGCCATGAGGGCTTATTAAATGCGCAGGGCGGCGCATTTGCCCAGACTAAAGCACAGGAAAAACTAAAAGTTGAAACACTGTTAAAAGAAAAAGAGCGTCTGGAAAAAGCCTTACGACAGGAATGTGATGGATCGTTGCCCTATGCGTTAGCGCCTGATACGTTGTCACGGTTGCTCGAAAAAATTGCCAATGAAGCGCAGATCAAGCAGGCGAAAAGCTTTGAGACGGAGTTAAATCAATTTTTAACTCAACTCAAAAATGATATCGCGTTCCGTTCCAGCAGTGAGAGTAGCACCAGAGCCATTGCTACCGAAGCGATTACCAATAATTTGGACGCATATATGGCAACCAAACCAAAAGGTGATTTGCTGTTTGATATTTCTGAACGTGAAGCCGGTATGCTCCAGCAGTCCATTGAGCAGGACAGTAAAAAAGCATGGCAGCGTTTTGATATTTACCGCCATCAATTAGCGGATATTGAACAACAACTTGAGCAAGCCGCTGCTAATATTGCTCGCGCCCCGGAAGACGAGCAGTTAATGGATCTCTTTGCAGCATTACGCGATCTCGATTATAAACGTGAAAAACAGCGTCAAAAATACCGCTCACTGCTGGAAGAGGCTAAACGGACGAAACAGCAGCAACTGGACTGTGTTCGTCAAGTACAGAAAGCACATGACATCACCCGTAGCCAACATGGTTTGAGCAGCGCATTTAAAAATGCACAGGAGACCATTAACCTGCTCGATTACTACAGCGATGTGTTAACGCAGGCGCGAGTGAGAAAGTTATCGGCCAACTTTGAAACCGCCTACCATAAGCTGGCTCGTAAAGAGGATTTACAGCTTAATGCGCACATAAATCCACAGACATTTGATGTTGAACTGGTGGATGAAAAGGGTTCGGTAATTAATCGCAAGCTGCTTTCTGCGGGTGAAAAGCAGATTTATGCGATCGCTATTCTTGAGGCGCTGGCAAAAACCTCTGGGCGTGATTTCCCGGTGATTATTGATACGCCGTTAGGACGTCTGGATTCTCAACATCGGGATAAGTTGATTAATCATTATTTCCCAGAGGCGAGCCATCAGGTTGTGTTGTTATCCACCGATACGGAAGTGGACGAGCGTTATTTTGTTGATCGACTACGTGATGATATTTCTCATGCTTATGAGATTGTGTTTAATGCACATACCAAATCATCTGCGCTTAAGCCTGGCTATTTCTGGGAATTAACCAAGGAGGCGATCTGATGCTCCCAAATCGAATGATGCTTAATCGTCAGACTGAAGACCAGCTTAAAAAGCTTAAAGGATATACTGGGATTACGCCCAATGTCGCTGCTCGACTGGCATTTTTCCGCTCGGTGGAGAGTAAGTTTCGCTATTCGCCGGATAATGATAATAAAAAATTGGATGGTGCGATGATGCTGGATAAATTTACGTGGCTGGGGGAAACGCTGCAAGCTACGGAATTAGTATTAAAAATGCTTTATCCACACATGGCACAAAAAGATCTTATTAAGGCATGGGCTGCACATGTTGAGGATGGAATTGCTGCGTTGAGGAACTATAAAAATTTAAAAGATTTCACTTTGAACTTATAAAGTATTAGACTAACTTAATGTCGAGACCTTGACTTAGGCATTAAGTTAGCATCTAAAAACACTTCTATATGATGAGTTAAAAGATATCCATCGTATTATTCTTATATTATATCCTCTTCAAATGATAATACATAATCCATTATTCTTTGTATTGTATCCTTCCAGGAATCAATATTAATATCATCTATATTTATAAGCTTAATTATTCTATGCCTATCAAATATAAGAGATGCTGTAATTTCGTCATTTTGGCAAAAATAACGGTTAGAATCTCTAAAATCATACGGAATAAACAAAATGTTTTGTGCGTTAGAAGGGAGGTCCATAATATAGTTTTTTACCCTATCAACACTTGCCTGTTTATTTGCCCAGTTTTTCCCCGATGCACTTTGCCCAAGAAAGATCTGTTTTCTATCTAAATTTGGATCATCTCTAAATGGAACCCAAGCAACGATATCAACCCCACCATCACCATTATCTCCCTCTCTGAACACATTAGGTCTAGTTGATCTGGTTAATCCTAAATCTTGTGCGAGAAGACTATATTTCTGATCAATACTCCCCGAATATCGTGCATTCTTTTCTGAGGACACACCAAAAACATGAACCTCTGCAATTTTAGGAAGATATTTCTTCAAAGAAACATATGATATTTGTTCAAATAAAGTTGTTAGTGAGTGATATCCGCCAATATATTTAAGTAACGAACATAACAATAGCAATATATATAAGTGATGTTTTCTATTTAAATTATTATTTTTCCTTACTCTAATTCCATCATAGATGAAAGGGTAGCTATCTCCGTAATGAGATACTCTACAATTGATCTCATCGAACCATCCAGATATTCTTCCCATCCACTCTTCATTCACAATACTGCCATTTTCCGTGCCAATGTCCGTTATCTTATTATCCTCAAGAAAACGGTCATAAATATCACTGACACTAAGACCATCATCACAATCAACCAAGGCCAAAAGTTCTAAATAATCACAATAGTAATGTGAATTACATAGAGTTTCATTTGGTGTCTTGTCTAATAACTTGAACTCAATCATCCCATTTCTCTTCAGCCATGGACTCAATAATCAATTTCATATTTTTTGCTAATGTGAATATCTCTTTTAGCTTAGTTTTAACCGAGTCATGATGTTGTTCTACATTATGAATAATATTATTTGCTCTTTTTAAACCAGCCAAAGACATATCTATTTCTTGGTTAAACGAATCAGCAGTAACAGAAACTAGATTATATGCTTCGACAATACTTCCTTCCCCGGTTCGAAAGTATTCTTCAGCTTCTTTATCTCCCAAAACTTTATCAAGCATTCCCAAATGTTTACTGTCACCTAAGACCCGACTACGCCCATTTTCATTCTTTTCAAAAAACCACTTGGTTAGCAGTTCTAATTTATCTATATTCACATGAGATGTTGGTTCATTTGATTTCATATCAACATTAATGTAATTTCTTACATTTTCTCTACTTAACGAATCAGCGAGGTAATTAAAATGTAAGGTCGTTTCATCCAATGCCTTTATCTTAAAAAAAGCCTGGTCTTCAATTTTAAGATAAAGATCATAGGCCGTTAGTAAACTACGAACATAATCACTACGGCTCCCTATTGTTTTTGCCAACTTCCGGCATTTAGCTGTAAAATCCGTTTCATTTAACTCTTTTGATAATTCATTGAGATATCTTGCTTTTGGTAAGATCCCCCATGATTTGACACCGGTGATATGACGATAGCCCAGATATTTATTTATTTCTTCTCTGGATTTAAATATAATGCAAGGTAGCTTTTTTGGCCTCTCTGTTGTCTCATTTAAAACTTTTTCTATTTTTATTTTTTGGGATGTAGCCAAGCTAGGCTCATTGAGTAGCATCACTGAAGTTAAGCGCCTGTTACCCTCAACAACAATAAACTTATCCGACTCATGCCCATCAGGAATAACCAATAAGGATTCGCCAATGAAAAATCCTGCCTGCCCTATAGCAAGCATTAATTCGATAATAGATGCGTCATTCAGCATCCAATTAACGATGTCAGATTTCCCTATTTTTTTCTTCCTAAAAGATGATGGAAGTCTAGGATTCTTATCATCTAACTTAATCTTTTCCAGATCAATGAAATCTATATTTTGCCCTGACATTATATTACCTCGTCAAAAAATTAAAAAACTAACTCCCAAAAAGCTTTATCACGCATCTTCTTAACCTGCTTATCCCCATCAACATACAGGCTAAAATGCTTCTCAAGCTGCCGAATCTGTCCCATCAAAGACTCCTGCTCACCTTTATCATCAACATTAAACACCGCCTTGATATCCGCATTCTTAATCTCCGAGACTCGGTGGATAACCCACGTCAGAATATAAGAAGCATAATTATTTTCCCCAGTTTTGAAGTGGGTTATCTCCTGCGTTGATAGGATCGCACCAACGCCATACTCACGACCTTCTTTAAGGATCTTACGCAGGCTGGAAAAATCCTGACGCATAAAGTTATCGGCTTCGTCCACCAGAATCATTTTGGTGAGCTGACGATAATCTCCTCGCACCACTGGTTTACCGCGCTTTTGCATCTGCGCGTAAAACAGATCCAGCGTGAGCGCGACTACCAGGTTTTGCACTTCTGGTGGGTAGCCAGCCAGTTCAATCACCGTGACACCGTCAATCAATTCGTACAGACTGGTCATCTTCTCCGGGATCGTTTCGAATATCTTGTAACGCGCCAGTTTAGAAAGCGCTGCGTAAAGCGAATCTTCATCAACTTTTTCCTGATCAAGGAAGCGCTGCCATACATCTTCAATAGTTGGCGCGGGTCTTGACCATGTTGTTGAGTCTTCCGGTAAAATCCCCGCAGCTTCGTAGCATTCTAAGATCAGATTTTCTAGTTTGAGCTGCTGCTTATGGCCCAATCCATAGGCTTTTGCCATCGTTTCCGATAGCCCACCAGCGGTATGAATTGGTAGCATTGGCGTGTCACCAAACAGAGATAAGGGGTTGTAAGGCAGTTTAAATAATTTGTACTTTTTGGCCCCCGTAGCATCAAGAAAAGCCTCATCCACATAGTCTGATTTGTAGTCGAAGATCAGCAAACCAATAGGTTTACCATCAACGTTACAGGACTGATTACGCATCAACTGTGTGACCAGCGATTTAGTAAACTGGGTTTTACCGGTACCCATCGTTCCAATAATGCCGGTATTGGTATTCATGAACTTGGCGGTGTTGGTTGGCTCCCAATGTAACGGGCTCTGACGCACAGCATCATGACCAAACAGGATCTGTAATGGAGTATCGCTAATATCAGTAGTCGCCATCGGTACAGCAGGCTGTAATGACTCGGGTTCCGAAATGGGCTGTGCAGTAGTCGGCGTTGTGACTTTTAGCACGACTTCGGGTTGTGACGAACTGGCATCACACTCTGGCTTAAGCCGGTATTTTTCCGGCACCCGGTAACGTTCCGCCAGCGGTGGTTCCCCCCCCTGCGCAGCAATCAGCGAAGGCAGCAGTGAATAAGGGATTTCAATCTGTAAGATATTCTCCGCTGTCTCTTTATAAGAGAGATCGAAGCAGGCTGCACTGTCCACATGCGCCACGACGAAGCCGTCCGCATAGTCGGCCAACTCACCTAACTCATAGTCACCCGTTAACCACCATTCGCGTCTATCCAGCAAGGGAGCCAGTTTGTTGCTGTCCAGCACACCATACAGACGCAGTTTCTCCACTTGCATCAACACCTGACGAATAAAGAGCGCCCGGTACAGCTGTGATGCCAGCGTTTGTGGTTCCAGAATATCCTGCTGTAAATAACGTTTCAGCTCACGAGCCTGTTGGCCTGCATAGCTGTAGTCCGGTCGCGCCCCGGTTTTAACTTCCAGAGGCAACAAATAGAGGCGGTCTTCTTTGAATCCCACAAAGAGCACATCATCAGAGATCGCACCTTTACGATAACCCTGTAAATTTCTCGATAAATCGCTCTCTTTCATTTTCAGTCCGACATTGCCGGACACGCGAATCATTTCGGCCACCGATAACGGAATCCAGCAAATATCGGACTGGTGCAACATAGATTGCACAAATTTGTACGCACCTATAATGCCGTGCTTCTCTTTACGCTCTCTTTCACTGGAACGCAGCATTTTCAGCAGCCATTCACCGTTAAAGGCATTAAATTCAGCCAGCAGATGCTGACTATCAACAGCTGGTTGCCCTGACTGGCTTCCGGTCTGGAGTAACCGTAGGAACAAATCAACCTGCTTCGTGACGGTGACGGCATCGTAGCCTGCGCAACTGGTGTACTGGTCAGAATAGTGGATAAGCACCACATCTTTCTGACTGGTGAAAAAGTCGAGGGTGACTTTAGGATCAATGATGGTGGTCCAGAGCGCGCTATTGTATGAGTAATTGAGTAGCTGTTTAAAATTGCCGCTCACGGCCAAGCCGATCCCTTGTCCATGATACTGGCTGTTGCTTTGACGTGCGGGTTGCCACAGGCAGCCGATTAGTCGGGCAAGACGCAGGGCGCAGTAGGACTCAGTATCCACATCACGCAGTCCAAACGCGGTAAAGTAAGCATCCCCCTGCGTTTCGGCACCTTCCCCAGCGATCAACCCATGACACAATACCCCGCTGGACGCATCTTCAATGCGGATCTGGCGGCAATCCACAGGTGCTGTATTGGTGAAAAATGCCAGATGTGCATAGGCCAGCTTGTCGCTTTCTGACGGCAGGACAAACTTGCTGAACGTTAACCGGCTACGCAGCAGGTCAATCAGCATATCGGCTTCCGCCCGCCATACGCCGCTGTTCAGATCGAGATCGTTTTTGAGCTGCTCATAGCTACCACTTTCGGCAAAGTGATCGAACATATTAGGTAGCAAACGTTCATCGTAGCAGTTCACATGCACCGAAATAGCGTGCTCTTTTTCCTGCTTAAAATATTCCACTAATCCCAAAAACAGCTCTTTAGCATTACCCTGATTAATGGCATTGATAATCAACGCATTGTTTCCAGCGCTCTGGAACAATCGAGCGTAGGCGTCTGTAAACTCATTGAGTTTGTCTTTTACCAGACGTTTAATGTAGTCATGACTAACCTGTCGCTGAGGAACCACATCAATCCAGAAGCGGTTCTCCTCCACCGGCTGTAGTTGCGCGTATTCATGCTCACTGTGGTAAACAAACGGTATTAAGCCGGAAACCATCAAGCGATCAAGAGTGATCGGCGGCAGTGTGGCAAATGAAGCCGAATCGTGCTGTTCCGACTCCGCAACGATAGTTTCTGCCAGTTGTAGATGGTAGGCCAGCACTAATGGGTGCAGTGGTGAGAGACGCTCATGGTTATCATTGCGGCAGATCCCCAGATGCAGAAGACGCTTCTCCTGCGCTGTCAGCGCTCTGCTCAGGCCGATTTGCTGGAGTGACTGTTCAAACGTAGTAACAATGTAGCTGACCAGTGTGCGATATTCCGCTGACCAAGACACCAGACTCGGCAGGGTGTTACGACGATGATAGTAGGCAAATAACTGCTCATAGGCGTTATGGAGATCGGGGTAGCTGGCAAGAAGTTCATCCAGCGCAAACTCGCTATCGTCATTTCCCGTACCCAGCAGACGTTGCTCAATTAATGAGGCTTCCAGTATCAACAACTGCTGGCGTACACCGACGACCTTGTGTTCAGTATTATCGAGTATGATGCGCCCTTTTAGTCGGTTCCAGGTTGCATTGCCCTCTTCTTTAAACAACTTATTGAAACGACTTTGGTCAAAAAGCAGCGGCAGCGTTAGCCCTTCTTCTGCTCCCGGCCCCTCGATGTTAAACGACAGACGGGAATCACCGGAAACGAGCACAAACTGAACCAGGTCACTTTGATTTGCCAGCGTCTCAAAATTCACATGAGCATAATGCTGGCAGTCGATGTCTTCGCTCTCGTCATCCAACGTACAGGTCAGGCTGCCAGACTCGGCAATACGCAGCGTGTTATCTTCCAGTTGCAGGGTTATTTGGTCTTTACCTGGCTCAATGCGGTAGCAGTGCTGAATATCGTTTAGCCAGAATTGTCCCTGCTCAACTAACAACAGGCGAAATTTATACTCTTCGGCTGAATTATTGCGGTTGGTCAGTTCGAGACTAAAGAAGCAGGGATGCCCGTCAAAAGGAACCGACGCCATAATGCGGGAAGTCTTGCCGCCCGCCCGGCTGGTGCGCCAGAAAGGCATGTTCTTTAACTGGCGATTATGGGCAATCTTTATCTGATTATCCTGAAGATCGTTGCCCTGAAAGCTGAACTCCAACTCAGCCTTTGATTGCCCTGGCTGCACCTGCACCAGTAGGCTGATATCGCGTTTTCCTGCCTTACTGGCACTTTTTGCCCGTAGCCAAATCTCGCCGTTTTCGACGGAAACATTCTCCAGTACCAGTTTTTGTTCGCTGTTCTGCTCTTTCTCTTTCCTGTAGTCGGAGAAATCGAGCTCACGCCAGTCATCTTTATCGTAAAAATGCTCCTGAATAAATTTTGTACTAAACTCAGGTAACACATTTTCGAGCTGTCCACTGTAGCGTTCAACACTATCTTCTATCTGGCGATATAATTTCCGGTTTTCATTCAGCCGGGTGCGTAGCTGCTTCTGGCTATAGTTCAGTAGTTCATCATCTTTAAACAGATGGAGCTCGGAGAAATCCAGATTGCCATCATCCAGCAAGCGATACAGCGAAGAGAAACCAAATACGGTCGCGCCTTCATCCAGTACCGTCGACAGTTGATCCTCCAGCAAACAGCGGGACAATTCCGAACGGTTACTACCAGTGGTAATGAGCTTTTCCAGTTGATGACTGAAAGTTTGGGGGTACCAGATAGCATCCGGTGCCGCCACGTCTTTCGTGCTGTTAATCAGGGTATCGAGCATACTGTTGTGAATAATCAACAGCGCTGTTTGGGCAAAAACACCGCTACGCCCTGCAACCTCATCGCGCAAATGAGAAATGTAGTTTTCTGTAAATGCTGGAGCCTCGGCTCCGTGCAGTACAGGAATAAGCTGAACACCATTGCAGGGGAGGCAATCAATATATTGCCCTGGCGCAATTTCCAACTGATTGCCGTCCGCCAGAGAGACGAATGCTTCCCAGAGTTTTAGAGCATTATCGGGATCGGGAGATTTGAACTGGTAGCGCTCGCCGGGCTGAATGATGCCACCTACCCATTCAATAAAGGTTTCCGCCAGATAGGTTTCATACTGTTTTACGGACATACACGGCGTCTCCACTGTCACTCATTCGCTCTACATTTCCCATGCGCTCATAAAACGCCACTAGCGTTTGCGCCGACTGGTTGTCCAGATAAAAACCGCGCTGTTCAAAACCGCGAAGCAATTCATGCAGGCGAAGTTTGTCATTTTTGCCTACGGTGAGATTGGTCAGTAACAGCAGACGATCCTGATTAAGCACCAGCACTTTCCCTGCTCGACCACGCACCTGAATGAAGTCAGTGCAAATCTGGTTTTCCAGCTCCTTAATGTAGTTCTTATTTATATCCGCGCGGTTAGTTTTTTTATCCTGGAATTGCTCTACGGCAACGGATAATAGCTGTTTGAAAGCACTTTCCAAATTTGTAGCGCGTTCACGAGCTGGGAGATCTCGTTCTTCCTTACTAATAAATTTTTGTATGTAATCATTAAGCTCATCTAACACTTGATTTGGGGTGCCTGAATAACTCAAACAATCCTGATATACCTGCCAGAGAGGGCGCTTTTTCGCCCCTTTTACCTGCAATACCTCCAACGCGGAAAGTATCGGGAACAGTTTTTCTCTCTGGCTGGAGAATAACCTATAGCCATAACGTTTCACCTTTTCCCGTTCAGAGCTGGCTTTTTCGCTATCAAGAATAAAAAATAGCGATTTGCTTTGTGGTTCGCCGTCCTGCCAGTTGTCCAGATTGAGCGCCAGTTGAGCGCACCAGCTAAAGGCGTACAAACGTAGGGTGTTGGTCAATTCTTGTAAAAGGTATTGTGGGTGCTCCGCCAAAAACGCCAGATCGGACTGAAAACACGTGACCATATACGGAAGATAGGGTTGCTCTTCGGCAAAAGGTCCTTTCCCCAGCAATTTTATTTTTTCATTGAGCTTATCCAGCATTTGCTGCTCAATAAAGTTCAGTCTGTCCTGTATGGGGTAACGAAGGCTAAAATCGCCCATCAAATTGGCAAAAAGCGTACCAAGACGTTTATCTGCCGTTGATCCCGTACTTATTTTTTCACCATTAAACTGGGCGTGAAACAGTAAAAAAAGTGGGGATACACGGAAAATATCCTGACTGGAAAAATACATCCGTTCTAGCACCGACCAGAATGCAGGCTCATCAAGCAGCTCCTGCATATGTGTCTTACAATCTTCACGGAATTGGTCAGAATCGTAGGCTTCAATTTTGCGTTTCAGGGCATAGCTAAGGACTAAGCCGGTAACAAATTGCCAGTTAACATCATTGTTTTTATTGCGTACCGGCAAGTAGCTATCCAGTTGATTATTACCCACTTTTAACTCGGTTGCGATAGGGTACATTCTGCTAACCCTCCATACCGCTAATAGTGATCATATCGTCATCCGCCTTTGCACGATAAACCCGTTGTCCACCATCATAAAATTTGATTTCGCTGCTGAATTTAGCCTGATCTGCAATCAACTCAACAATTTCATCCAGTAACACGATGGCATTTTTATCGTATTTATTCGGACGATAGCCATTATTCAACTTGTCCAATAATTCGAACAAATTAAGCCCGATATGGATATGCGGCAGTGGATTTTCCCCCACTTTTAAATAGACATCGAAGCCGGTTGGATGGGCCGTATGTTTATTGCGGATGGCATCCCAATTAGGCTTCATCTCTACCGGCGCAGTTATTTTGACCCCACCAAACTCACCCAAAAAGAACTCTTCTTTTTGCATAGTTAATTCAGGCGCTTTGCGGTTCGCATAGCGCTGGATACCTGCGATAAGTTCGAAAGCATAGAAGCGATTCAGTGATCTTTTTTGCTCCGGATCTGCTGTGTAATTTCTATGCAAGTGCCAGATTTCTGAGTAACGTTCAAACACCGATTCGTTAAAGAACGAGGAAAATTTCTGGTGATAATCATTTCCCAATGATTCGTGTTGTAGTAGCCAAAAAAGCCGGATCAATGAAGTTGCATCGCCTGGCTTAACGCACTGGCGATCAAATTTTATGTGCAACGGCTCAAGCGCGGTTAAGAAATTGTCAAGATCGGCGTCAACCAGTCCAAGCTCATAGCGTAAAATGAACTGATCGAGTTCATAGGTATGCAATCTGGCAGGATCAAAATCGGAAACTTTTTTAATCAGGTCATTTTCTGCACCGGTGAAGAGGTTATCGAATAAGTAGCCAGGTCCCGTCAGCAAGTGATGTAAAAAATCCAGCAGTGTTCTGGTAGTTACGAACTGATCCTTAATTAATCGCGCTTTAAAAAGTTGTGTAATTAATACATTCTGCACGCCAGGTATGCAAAGTAATTTAAAGTTTGCGACCTCTTTTAGATCTGGGTTAACTGACTCATCGCGCCGAAAGATAAACTGAAATAAATTATTATCATCATCACGAGTTAAGTTATCTAATAAGGCTTTAATAAATGATGAATAGTTTTTATTTTCGTTAAACTGGAATTTAGGGTAATGTTCAAAATCAAAAAAAGAACAATTTTCATTACGGTAAGGACGGCTTGTATCTTTCTGCGCCGATAAAAATGAGTCAATCGCCGATCGGATCACCTGATGGCATTCAGCGCCTTCTCTGGCAAAATTGGCGAGCATTCCGGTGTTGATGCCGATGACCAGTGGAGATGATTTATGATGATGGTTAGCAAATAAATTATTCAACGCATCAATGGCTGATTGCCGTGGAGCAAAGCTATGTGTGGCATCCAGATGGAAACTAAATCGACGCTCATAACGCGGATCTGATTGGCAACGGGTTAAAATTTCGGACTTCCCATCCCCGCTACTACCGCACAAAAAAATGATTTCCCCAAGCTTAGCAATATCTAAATAACGTTGTAGTTCAGTTTCAATCTCTTGCTTAACAAAGAGTTGCTCCTTCAACTGGTCGAACTCATTCTTCTGGCGGTGTGTCACGGTGGTGACGGAAAACGAAGATGACTTCGCAAGTACACCCAACGCTTTACGTAATGTGATTGCGCTCATAACTTCATGTTCTCTAAAGTAGGAATACACCTATTCTATAAAAGCTACCCACTGATATCTATAGGCTCTTTGACACACTCATTACAAGCAATTTCAACATTGTGTATTTTCCTATCCGTCCACGAAACACATCCAGAGATGGCAGGTTAAGTCCATCCATCAACCAGCCTCACTTTGGAAACCGCTTGATTAGTTGTATATTAATTAAACACATATACTAAATATTACCCCGATTGATTTTTGCATAGTCAAACGGCGTAATCCCACTCTCCCGATTCGCATCCTGAAAATCAGCCCACCACTTCAGCATCAGTTTGCGTTCATCCAAATGCTCTGCCTTATGAATGTAAGCAGCATGCACAGAGTTACGCTCCATATGGCTCATTTGACGCTCTACCGCATCCCTAGACCATACCCCTCATTCAATCAACGAGCTACACGCCATCGCCCTGAAGCCATGCCCACAAATATCGACCTTTGTGTCATAACCCATAACACGCAGCGCCTTGTTCGCCGTGTTTTCAATCATCAGTTTACAAGGGTTATGATCGCCAACGAAAACAAAGTCGCGCTCGCCACTAAGATTGTGAACTTGTTTAAAGATTGCCAATGCCTACCGAGATAAGGGCACCAAATGTGGTGTACACATTTTCGAGCCACGCTGCGAATGCTTTACTCCTTCGATAGCTTCTCGTTCAGCTGGTATCGTCCACATTGCTGTTTCAAAATCAATTTCGGACCAACGCGCAAAGCACAATTCACTGAAACGAATGAAGATCAGTAAGGTGAGCTCAACAGCCAGGCGGGTAAAAGGCCGTCCCGTATAACCATCAATTCGGTGGAGGAGTTCAGGTAGGCGTTTCAGCCCAAGGGCAGGGCGATGGACACGATTACTGGACGCAACAGCGCCAGCCATTTCCCAGGCTGGGTTGTAATCAATCAAGCTACTTTGCACAGCATAGCGCATGATTGCAATGGTTTGCTGCTGAAGGCGAGAAGCGACTTCAAAGCGGCCAGTTACCTCTACAACTTTAATTGATACAAGCAGGTCGTGAGGAGTCTTCAGCTCTTCAATGCTACACTTGCCAATTGCTGGGAACAAATTATCTTCCAGACTCTTCAGTATGCGTCGGCTGTGATCCTCTGACCATTTCTTATTAGCTGCGTGCCAATCTCTAGCGACCGATTCAAAGGTAACCGTCTCTTTCGCCTGGTCTTCTTTCACAGCACGTTTGAGTTCGCGAGGATCGATTCCAGCATTAACAGGCCTTCTGGCCTCTTCCCTTTTCTGACGAGCATCAGAGAGGGATGTTTCAGGATAAACACCAAACGCCATCAGGTGCTGCTTGCCACCAAAGCCAAAGCGAAACCGCCAATAATTTGAGCCGTTAGGATGGATAAGCATAACATGTCATTTCCATAGGCAAGGGTGTCCCCCTTTTTCTACGGTTCGTAGAACTGACCTTTAATATCCGTCAACGCCTTAACCACTCTCCTTCCAAGTGCCGCTGTGAATATACAACCATTATCGAACCAGCATATATACTCGGTTCTATACTCAAAAGTGACTTGATGTGGGTTGACTCAAAGCGACTTTTGTTGAAAGTAAAATCGTGGAAAGCCTTGTGTACCGCGGGTTCCGGGCACAAAAAAAGCCGCTATTAAGCGACTTTTTCTTTTCCGATGGTGCCGAAGGCCGGACTCGAACCGGCACGTATTTCTACGGTTGATTTTGAATCAACTGCGTCTACCGATTTCGCCACTCCGGCACGGAAGGGTATGCGGAAAACGTCGATGATTATACCGGCACAGGACAGAGGCGCAACAGGAATCACCCTCCCCTCACACTAAGCGCTGAAAAAAGCACCATTTGCCAGAGCGATGCTCAAATGATTACGGCCTCTTCTGGTCAAGGAGCGTTTAGAATTGTTGCTCTTAGAGCCTTCTCTAAAAAGCAAAATGCGGAATTACAAGCCAGGTCAAAGAGATAATCAATGGTTATCTCATGTTCAGACATAAGGTTGATGACATAGACCAAATTTTTACATTGGTTGCTTAACGTTTCACGGAAAACCTTCTTTCTTCTTATAATCCTTGAACAGAGTTGTCATAATCGGCTAGAGGTCCGTTCAAGCCTTTTATGCCGATGATCCTAATGAAATAAGATAACCGCTCCCAAGCTTTTGCTTAAAATCATTACTTGTAGCTTTTATATTTACCACCAAAACAATACCGGACTGCAAAAAAAGGCCACGCAATCAAATAACAACCAAAACTTCACAAAGCTTCTTTTTTCACAATACTTTTATTTTTTCAATTATATTTAACCAAAATAAATTTTGCGTAACCTTAATGCCAGACAGTAAATCAATCTCGTGTTCACCTGAAGCAAATGCACATTATTTAAGAGAACAAGTAATGTACCATAGTGAAGGAATAATCAAGCAACTACAGGATAACAACATCCTGGCGGCTAACGCATTAGACCGGGCTGTTGCTGGTGTACGCGATGCTGTAAGAGATCAGGTTGAGAAAATCGACGCGGGAAAAACGCGACTCATAAACTATGGTTCTTGCTTCACGACTGAATTTTACGAGAAATGCACAGAACAAAAATCCGAAGACCAACGATTTATTGCAGGTATCTATCACCTCCTTAAGAACAAAGCCATTTTTACGGAAATGCTTGAGGTATATTTTGAAGTTATATTTAAAGACAGAGATATTCGGCAATTGCAAAATATCAAGCGTATGCTGATGCAGTTAAATATTCACATCGCAAAGAGTACACTAACCAGCAGGACCTTCGCACTCGGCGTAGCAATGGCTGTATCTATGTCATTAAATGCCAGTCTTCCATTCAGCCGCTTAACTGGAACCACTATTGGGGCAGCTGCATCTATTTTAGGCGTTTACGGCATCGTTCAGCAAGCAGCGGACAGTGCAAATCACTTAAAAGCAATACATCCAGATTATTATCAGGCTCTCTATATCGTTGAATTAGAAATGATGTATTTCCTGATTGAGGATAACTTTTTAAGAGCCGGAGCCTTGCAAAATAGATGGTTAGCCGATGATGAAGTTGCAGATATTATCTATAAGCTAGTGAGGCTATCGTGATTAAATTTTTAAAACGGATGCTAAAATTTGAAGCGCAGCTTACGTTCTGGACATGGTTTCCTAACATCACAACAATCACATTCTTTTTCATTGCGGCCCGCTTCTTTCCTGACTATATGATTTTTCTGACGTTGCTTTTTTGGATTGCCATGGTCTTTTTAGCTTACTTCCTGTGGCCACCAGGAAAGTGAGGCATTCATTCACCTGTGGCTTCAGACTGTTTTATAAAAGAATGATAAGTAGAATTTCAAAAGAATTGCGCTACGAGTCGATCACCTGGAAATATACCGAAGGAAATATCATTTACCGTGACTCATGGAACAATATGGCTACCGCTTAGCCTCACTGCTTTAATAAATTTCATAGCACTATGAAGAACAATATTATGTTTAAGACTTTCTTGTCACTTATCTTCAACGAAGGCATTATTCTGGCCTGCCTCGTCGCTTTCGGTTTCTTTTACCTCGAATTCACCCCGGATTACTGGTTAGTCTTAACAGTTGGGTCAATAATAATAGTTCTTATTGTATTACCTAAATTCACTGGGAGAGCTGATAAATACGATAAATGATTTTTTAAATGAGATTATGTGACTAATCCAGCTTGTTTATCATTAACAGATGAGAGCGTTTTGCCCATTATTATTTATCGCAAACCATGGAAAGCGATGGTCCTGGCTTCGCCTTACAGATTTTAAAACACTCCATTCACGCCTGAAAAGCCCCTGTGATAGCACCCACCCAAGGGCTCTGCGGTAAACAATTATCATCCTCGGGGCTAAATAACACTTCCGCCTCTATCGCTTACAACCATGCATCCAGGGCTAGAGACGCCTTAATCCGTCTCACCTGTACGCTCAGCCTTCCCCCTACAGAATCCTCCTATTCCACCCGACTCTCTTCCCCTCCCCGGAACTTTCCCACCTCAGATTCCTCTTAGCAAAACTGGCGCAGCAACGCATCGCGCGCAGGTCGAACATAAATGAGGTTGAGATGAATAAAGCCACACAACGCACTATTTTGGGGATGGGGTTCAGCGCGCTGCTGCTGGCAGGCAGCGCATCGGCGGCAAGCTGGCAGGATCAGCTGAGCAGCGCGGCGTCGCAGCTGAGCCAGCAGAACAACAGCAACAGCAGCGCGACCAACAGCACCGCTCAGAACGGCGGACTGTCGCTCGGCTCGCTGACGGGCCTGCTGAACGGCGGCGACAAAGCGGTCAGCTCCAACAGCATGACTAACGCCGCAGGCGTAATGCAGTACTGCGTGCAGCACAACGTCGTGGATAACAACGTGAAGTCGGTGAAAGAGCAGGTGCTGGACAAGCTCGGTCTGAGCAGTCAGACGGCGCAGACGCAAAACACCGACTACCAGCAGGGCATCGCCGGCCTGCTCAATACCGGCAACGGCCAGCAGCTTAACCTGCAAAGCCTGAGCAACTCGCCAATGGGCGAGAAGCTGAAAACCAAAGCCTGTGACGTCGTACTGAAGCAGGGCAAAAAATACATCGGCATGTAATCCGCCGCTGTACTGGCGCGAGCTGTCCCTCGCGCCTCTCTTCACCGCCTCAACGGCCTTCTAAGCCCCAGGTCGCGCCCAAAGCGCCCTCGTCTCCTCTTCCACCCTGTGCAGCAGCCCCATCGCCTGCTCATACGACTGAATATTGGTGTAGCCAATCACCAGCCCGTAGCGTTTCTGCGTCTGCATATACCAGCCGGAGAGCGGCAGCACGCGCAGCTGATGTTGCTGCCACACCTCCGCCAGCGCCGTATCCTGGGTGCCGCGCCGCAGAAAGGCGACGATATGCATGCCGCCGTCGGTCAGCTCATACTCAAACAGATCTGGAAAGCAGGCCTGCAATGCGTCGAGCATCATGCGTCGCCGCTGCTGGTAGAGAATGCGCATCTTTTTAATATGACGGTAAAAGTGCCCTTCGCTGAGAAACTGCGCGAGGATTTTCTGCGGCAGCAGCGGCAGCCCGTTCTCCAGAATCTCGCCCAGCTCGCGAAAGCGCGCTAGCGTCGCCTGCGGCATCACCAGATAGCCGATGCGCATCGCGGGCATAATGGTTTTACTGAAGGTGCCGGTGTAGATCACCCGGTCATGCGCATCGAGGCTTTTTAACGCCGGGATCACCTTGCGCGTGTAGTGAAACTCCCCGTCATAGTCATCCTCGATAATCCAGCTCTCGTTCTCCTGCGCCCACGCCAGCAGCTGATGCTTGCGTGGCAGCGACAGCGTGACCGCCAGCGGGCTCTGATGGGTCGGCGTCACCACCGCAAAGCGCGCGTCGGCGTGATAGCGCAGCAGATGATCGACGTTGATCCCTTCGCGATCGACCGGCACGTAGTGCAGGTTCGGCGCGATCCGCTTCAGCAGCTTCTGCCCGAAGAAGTAGCCGGGATCTTCAAACAGCACCTTGTCGCCCGCCTGCGCCAGCACCGCCAGAATCAGCCGCAGGTTGGCGCGGTAGCCGCTGGTGATAAAGATCTGCTCCGGCTGGCAGTCGAGCCCGCGTGAAATGTTGAGATAGCTGGCAATGGCCTCGCGCAGCGGCAGATAGCCCATCACCGGCGGGATCAGCATCTCGTCCGGGCGCAGGCTGCGCGCCGCTTTACCGGCGATCAGCAGCCACTTCTTCAGCGGGAAGGCGTCCAGCGACGGAATGCCGAGCCGCATCTCCCCTTTGCTCTCCCGCTGGGCGATGCGCTGCGGCAGATCGCTCTCCTCAGGCTGCCATAATGGCTCTTGCTTAACGCTCGCAGCAGGCGTAAGCGCAGGATTAACGCGTGTGCCCTTCGCGCCCTGGCTAACGAAGTAGCCTTCGCCAGTCAGGATCTCATAAGCGGCCTCGACCGTTTTGCGGGCGACGCGCAGCTCGCTGGCAAGCACGCGGATCGCCGGAACGCGATCGCCTGGCTTCAGCACGCCAGCCAGGATCTGCTGACGATAGCGCGCGTAAATCTCTCTGTATCCCACCGCTATGTCCTACCTTTTTTCACGTTTTATGACCCTTTTTACTCTGACATAGCACTCTATGATGACTTCATCGACCCGGCAACCGTGAACACGTGATGAAGATTGAACACTACTCCTCGCCTGAAGAGCTGCTGCGCTGCTTCCCGCTGATGCGCGAACTGCGCCACAGGCTTGAAGATGAAGCGCAGTTTATTGCGCAGGCAGAGCGCCAGCATGCGCAAGGGTACCGTCTGGCGGGCCTGGCCCGCGAAGGCAGGCCGCTGGCGCTGGCGGGCTACCGCCTGCAGGAGAACTTTATCCACGGCCGTTTTTGCTACGTGGATGACCTGGTCACCGCCGAAGCGCTGCGCAGTCAGGGACTGGGCGAACGCCTGCTGAACGAGCTGGCGACGCTGGCGCGCGAACAGGGCTGCGTGCGGATGGTGCTGGATACCGCCGTCAGCAACCGCCAGGCGCAAAAGTTCTACAGCCGCGTCGGCTATCTCGCTCTGGGCCTGCACTACTACCGCCAGCTTGTCTGAAGGAGCCATCAATGAAGCTATTGCATATAAAAGTTAGTCCCGATATCAGCGGCTCCGCCTCGCGCGCTGCCTCTGCGCATCTGGTGGCGCGGCTGCGCGACCGGCATCCGCAGCTGGAGGAGAGCGTACTGGATCTGGCGCAGCATCCGCTGCCGCATCTGGACGCTTTTACCATCAACGCCTTTTTTACACCGCCGGAAGCGCGCACCAGCGCCCAGCGCAGCGCCATCGCAACCTCAGAAGAGCTGGTCGATCAGCTGTTCGCCTGCGACACGCTGGTTATCTCATCACCCATGTGGAACCTCGGCCTGCCTTCGGTGCTGAAAGCCTGGTTCGATCATATTACTCGCGCTGGCCGCACCTTCGCCTTTACCGCCGACGGCAGCAAAGTCGGGCTGGTGCAGGGCAAGAAGGTCTACAGCGTGGTCGCCAGCGGCAGCCGCTTCGCACAGGGTCCCTTTATGCAGGATGACCAGTTCACGCCCTATGTGCGCGTCGCGCTCGCCTACATCGGCATTGAGGATGTGGAATTTATCCGCGTTGACGGCACGCACGACCCCGTCAGCCGCGCAACCGCTCTGCCCAACGCGTTAAACACCATCAACCATTTATTCTGAAAGAGGAAAAGATCATGACGTCACGCGTTAATCATTTTAAAACCGTCCCGACGCTGGCCAAAAGCCTGAGCGATATCTCAATGGCGTTACGCAAAACGTCGCTGGATACCACGCTTAAGCATCTGATGGATATCCGCGCCTCACAGCTCAACCACTGCGCCTTCTGTCTGGATATGCACGTGAAGGAGGCGAAGCTACACGGCGAGCGCGAACTGCGTCTCTATCATGTCGCTATCTGGCGCGAGTCACCGCTGTTTACCGCCCGCGAAAAAGCCGCGCTGGCGCTGACCGAGGCGCTGACGCGTATCGACGAACACGGCGTAAGCGAGGCGCTGTACGGCGAGCTGCGCGAGCACTTCTCAGAAGTGGAGATCAGCGAGCTGACCTTCGCCATCGCGATCATCAACAGCTGGAACCGCGTGCAGATCCTGTCGCAGATGGTGCCCGGCGCGCTCGACAGCGCTTACGGGCTGGATCGCGCTGAACTGCATTAATTTTTATCGCCAGCAGCACAGCCTGCTGGCCTCCCCATGTTTTTCTGCGCGCCCTGAGGCTATAGTGAGATTTTGCACTACAAAGGACAGCACGCATGAAAGGCATCAACATTGCGATTTACTTCGATCCCGATCTTATTTTCGCGACGGTTCATCAGCCGGACGGCAGTTATCTGAGCAAAAATTTTCAGTACGACGATGCGGTGATTGAAGAGATCTATCAGTGGCTGGAACAGTTCACGCCGAATCGCACCCATATCTGCCTGCTTGAGCATGACACCGCCGATATCCTTGCCGACGAACTGGTGGATAACGGCTATCACGTCCATCGCGTCAGCACTCATCTGCTGCTGGAGTGGTTCACCTCTTCGCCCCCCGCCACGCCGGATGGCACGCCGGTGCGCGCGCTGCTGCGCTATCTGGAGGAGGAGAAGCCAGACGAGTATGTGTCGCGCACGCCGCAGATAGAGGCGCTGCTCGATATGTTCGACGACCTGGATGCGCTGGAAGAGGTGGAGGAAGAGGATGACGAGGACAGCCTGCCGGATGACGTGCTGCGCCTGGTGAAGAAGAAAAAGATCACCGCCCTCGCCGCCGCGCAAAGCCTGATCCCGGAGCTGAACGAACGCATCCGCGAACATCTGATGCGCTATCCTGAGCTGATGACGCCAGAGCTGCTGGAAGATTTTTTCCCGGAGCTGCTGGAAGCGATGGAGCGCCAGAAACATTAATCCTTCCCGACCGCGCCACCCAAGAGGACGCATATGCAGGCGTTACTAGAAGCTGTGGGATTAGGGCTGATCGTGCTGCTGCCGCTCGCCAACCCGCTTACTACCGTCGCGCTGTTCCTCGGGCTGGCGGGCGAGATGAACTTCAGCGAGCGCAACCGTCAGGCGTTGCAGGCTTCCATCTATGTTTTCGCCATTATGATGGTCGCCTGGTACGCGGGCAACGCAGTGCTCAATACCTTTGGCATCTCCATTCCCGGCCTGCGCATGGCGGGCGGCCTGATTGTCGCCTTTATCGGCTTTCGCATGCTGTTTCCGGCGCAGCCGGTTGGCCACTCGGTCGAGGCGCAGCACAAGCAGGATGAGCTGGAAAAGAGCGATGCGCATCAGGAGCCGGTCAATATCGCCTTTGTGCCGCTCGCGATGCCGAGCACCGCCGGTCCCGGCACTATCGCGATGATTATCAGCTCCGCTTCGACGGTGAAAAGCGGCGTCAGTTTTCCCGCGTGGGTGATCGCCACCGCGCCGCCGATCACCTTTCTGCTGGTCGGCCTGATCCTGTGGATCGCGCTGCGCAGTTCGGGAAGCATTATGAAGCTGGTGGGGAAAGGCGGGATCGAGGCGATCTCGCGCCTGATGGGCTTTTTACTGGTCTGTATGGGCGTGCAGTTCGTGATTAACGGCGTGCTGGAAGTGGTGCATAACTTTCATTAAAAAAGGGCGCCGAGGCGCCCTTAAAATGGCAGGTAAGGTGCTAACGCGGGTGAGAAGGCCCGCTTGCAGACTATTCAGCCGTCTGAAAGAAGACGCAGTGCGCTTTAGTCGTGCTTCAGCGACTTCCGCACGTCCGCAACCTGATCCTTGCTCACCGCTGGCGCGTTATTGCTCCAGCCCTGACGGATAAAGGTCGCGAGCTGCGCCACTTCGTCGTCGCTCAGGCGCTTGCCGAAGCCGGGCATCGCCAGCGTTGACGGCGCTTTCTCCGTCGACGGCTGCTGCGCGCCTTCCAGGATGGTGTGGATCAGCCCGGTCGGATCTTTGGCATTAACAATCGTCGCCTGATCCAGCTCCGGGAAGACGCCTGGCGCGCCCTTGCCGGTCACAAAATGGCAGGCACCGCAGTTGTCGATATAAAGACGCTCGCCCTCGGTCAGGTTCTTCGCCGCCGTCAGCTTCGCTTCAGTCTTCTGCTGCGCCTGGACGTTGTAAGCCTGCAGCGGCGGATTGCCGCCGAGGAACTTCAGATACGCCGCGACCGCCTTGAGATCGGCGTCGGTCATGTGCGAGCTGCTGTGCTCAATCACCGACTTCATCTCGCCGCCTACCGCCGCTTTATCGTTGCGGCCGGTCTGCAGGTAATCGACGATCTCCTGCTCGCTCCAGCGCGGCAGACCGCGCAGCGACGGCACGTCCCAGTCGTTCAGGCTGCCGCCCGCGAGGAACTTCGCATCGCCGCTGTCCAGCGCCTTCTCGTTCATGCCGATACCGCGCGGCGTATGGCAACTGCCGCAGTGGCCCAGGCTCTCGACGATATAGGCGCCGCGGTTGATCTCTTCAGAGGCACCGCCGATCGGCTGGAACGGCTTGTCGCTGGTAAAGGCCCAGTTCCAGAAGCGCATGCCCCAGCGCTGGCTGAACGGGAAGCTGAGGCGGGTTTCCGGCGGCTGCTCGGCGCTCGGCTTCACGCCTTTCATAAAGTAGACATACAGCGCGTGCATATCTTCGTCGCTGATTTTGGCGTAGTCCGGGTAAGGCATCGCCGGATAGAGGCGCGAGCCATCCGGCAGCACCCCTTTGCGCACCGCGTCAGAGAACTGCTGTTCGCTGTAGTTGCCGATGCCGTGCGCTTTGTCCGGCGTAATATTGGTTGAATAGATGGTGCCGAGGTTCGAATCAATCGCCAGGCCGCCGGAATAGTCCGGCTTGCCCGCGAGCGAGTGACAGGCCATACAGTCGCCGAGGCGCGACAGGTATTCGCCTTTCTTAATCAGCTGGGCCTCATCTTCCGCGTGCGCAGGAGCAGCCATGCATCCCAGCAGCACGGCGTTGGCGAGTAACAATGATTTCAGTTTCATATGCTTATGCCTGTACCAGTGGACCGGGGTTTTTCAGATACTGTTCCTTGATCGCCTGCGCCGCCATCAGGGTAATCGCGCCGATGGTATCGGTCGGGTTCGCCTGGAAGTTCTGCGGGAAAGCGTTGCCGCCCGGTACAAACACGTTATGCACGTCCCAGCTCTGCAGATACTTGTTCAGCGCAGAGGTTTTCGGGTTGTCGCCCATTACCGCGCCGCCCACGTTGTGGGTAGAGACGTACTTGGTCAGGTCGAAGTTGGCGTCCATCGGCAGGAAGCTCATGCTCATGCTGTCCGGGTTCAGCTCTTTGCCGATATTGCCGACGATGCCTTTCAGGTACTGCTGCAGCTTGAGCTCGTTCTGTTTCCAGTTAAAGGTCATGCGCAGCAGCGGCTGGCCGCGGTGGTCGGTGTAGTTCGGATCGAGATCCAGATAGACATCGCGGTACGACTGGCAGGTCGTGGTGATGCTGATCTTCATGGAGTGGCCGTACCACTCTTCCAGACCCTCTTTGTAACCCATGCCCCAGCTCGGCGTGCCTTTCGGCAGCGAGGTGGCGATTGGCGTACCGGTAGCCTGCGAGCTGTGGATCTTCGCACCGCCAAGGAAGCCGAGACCCGGGCCGTCGAAGTTGCCCGGAGAGATGTCGTTGAACATCTGGCCGGTGGCGCCTGCGGTGGCGTACGGGTTGAAGTTTTTGTCTTTGAAGAACAGGGTCGCGCCGCCGTTCGACAGGAAGGCGTAGTTACGCCCTACTACACCCTCTTCGGTAATCGGGTTATAAGGCTTGCCGATGCCGGAGAGCAGCATCAGGCGCACGTTATAGAGCTGGAAGCTGGAGAGCACGACGATCTTCGCCGGCTGGAACACTTCGTTGCCGTCCACGTCGTAGTAGATCACGCCTTTGGCGGTCTTCTTGTCGTCGTGCAGCACCACTTTCACCACTTCCGCGTGCACTTCGTAGGAGAAGTTCGGCATGCGCTTCAGCGCATCCATCACCGCGGTCTGCGGCGACGCTTTGGAGTAGTTCAGGCACGGATATTTTGAGCAATAGCCGCAGTAGTTGCAGGGCGCAATCTGGTTGCCGTACGGGTTTTTCCACGCGCGGGAGACGCACGCCGACGGGTTCGGGAACGGATGGTAGCCCAGCTTCGTCGCCGCTTCTTTAAACATCACGTTGTTCAGCGTGTCTTCCAGCGCCGGCAGCGGATAAGGCTCGGAGCGCGGGCCTTCGAACGGGTCGCCGCCTTCCAGAATCTGACCGCGCAGGTTGCCGGTGTTGCCCGACTGGCCGCAGATCAATTCGAACTTGTAGTAATAGGGCTCGATCTCATCCCAGGTGAACGGGAAGTCCATCACGCGCATATCTTCCTGCAGGATGCCCGGCTTGTAGGCCTCGTCCACGTAGGTTTTCAGCTTGATGTCGGTCGGTGTCGGACGGATCAGTACCGCCGTCCAGTGCATGCCTGCGCCGCCCACGCCGGTGCCCGGCGCGAACGCGCCCCATTTACGGGTTGGCAATGCGGTCTGGGTGGTGTCGTAACGTACGGTGACCGCCACTTCTTTCGGCGTGGCGAACACTTTGTTGCGTACGTTATAGGCGTATTCGTCAGCCGGTTTCGGGTAGGCGAAATCGGGGTAGTCGCGCTCGCCGCCGCGCTCTAAGGCGCGCACTTCAAGGCCCGCCAGCGCCAGTTCGATGCTCATCAGCGAGCCGGCCCAGCCGAGGCCGCAAACAACGACGTCGACTTCTTTTTTAGTAATCTGTGCCATGATAATCCTGTCTCAAATACCTGATTCAGCGCCGTTAAGCGCGTTCACCCAAAAGGCTGACCGGCCCCAGCGGATAAGGCACGTTGTGCTGCTTCACCCATTCGGTAAAGCTGGCGCGCGCGCCGGGGAAGCCGATGGCGATCCAGGCTTTCATGCCTTTGTTGCCGCCGTACATCGGATCCGCGAGATAGCCATGTTTGGTATCAGAGAGCAGCTGGCTGAAGAACTGCGACGCTTTCATATTGGGTTCGCCCAGCGCGGCGAAGTCGATGCCGTTCTTGTTGAGTTTGGTCAACACGTCATCTTTCTCTTCCAGCGTGAGCTGCTGGAACGGCTTGTTGTAGGTGGTCTGCACCCACTGCGTCACCAGCTTGATAGCGGTGTGGTACATCTGCTGCGGAGTAAACGGGATCTGGTAGCCGAAGGTTGGGTCGGCATGAACGTTGAACGGGCCTTGCAGATAGATCTCGTCGCCGAACTCGCTGGTCTGCAGCTGCTGGTCGATAAAGATCGGCACGTTGGTTTCCAGCGCGCCTGGCGCTTTGCCTTTGCCGCCTGCCGGGATCAGGCGATCGGTTGCCGCCAGAATAAACTGCCATTCGTCCGCGCTAAAAAAGCCCGGTTTATAGTCAGCCAGCTCCGGCGCGGCCATTTCTGCCGCCTGCGCCGCAGTCAGCCCTTTTAATACCAGGTCACTTAGCGGTAACGCCAGTAAAGACCCGAGCAAAAACTTTCGTCTGGTGGTGGGTTTTTCAAGAAGCATAGCGGCACGACTCTCACTTGCTGTAAAAGTAATATATTTGTTAAACACAAATCTTATCGGTTAATTACGCGGCAATATTAGGGATATAAATATTTCTAAATGTAAAAATGCAATTTTAAATGTGTTTTAGTGAAAAATTATCATTGTGTTACTGGAGGGTTACAGGCGGGTAACAGCTTTTGCAGGCAGGAATTTTGTTTAAAACCGCACAATCGTTGGTTATTTAGCCAGAAAATTTGTGCGCAGCCCCAGTTTTATTTACGGTGAGTGACAGTTGCCGAAAATAATCAATCAAAAAAAATCATACTTCCATACAAGAGAGTCATTCTTATTAGCAACGATATATTCACTGAATTACAGCAGCAATGAAATATAGCTGAAAATGTGATCGCTATTGAATCTCATCCCTGTTTCGTACCCGCACAACATTTCCGCAGTTTATTTTGAGAGCAGCGGCAAGTTGCTGGCGAATAATGCAGCAATTTCAGACGATTTTTTTCTGCAAAGCTCATAACAAAGCGGCATTTTGACTCTGTCCGCCGACGGATAAAGTAGGTTTATCAACCACTCAGGATAAACTTCTATGCGACGCATATTGCTTTTAATCTCAGGCGCGCTGTTGCTGGCGCTTCAGGTACAGGCCAGCACGCCGAAAGATACGCTGATTATCGCCGTACCGCTCGACGGCATTATCAGTTTCGATCCGGCAGAGAGCTTTGAAACGGTCAGCAACAGCAGCCTGCGTAATGTTTACCAGACGCTGGCGGAGCCGGATCAGGATGACCCGCAGAAGCTCTCGCCGCTGCTGGCGCGCAGCTGGCAACAGGGCGCGACGCCGCACAGCCTGGTCTTCAACCTTAATCCCGATGCCCGCTTCATCAGCGGCAATCCGGTGACCGCGCAGGATGTGGTCTTCTCCCTGACGCGCGCGGTGAAGCTGAACAAAGCGCCCTCGTTTATTCTCGGCGAGTTCGGCTGGACGCCTGACAATATCGACAGCCAGTTTACGGTAGCCAACGACCACCAGCTGACGGTCCGCTGGCCCGCGCAGATCGGCCAGGATCTGGCACTGCGCCTGCTGACCGCGCCGGTCAGTTCGGTGGTCGACAGCAAAACCGCGCTGCAGCACGCCAGCAATAACGACACCGGCAACGGCTGGCTGAAAACCCACTCGGCGGGCAGCGGCGCCTTCTCAATTAAGCAGTTTGTCCCTTTGCAGGCGCTGGTGCTGGAGGCCAACCCCTACGCCGCGCCGCAGCCGCACCTGAAGCGCGTGCTGCTGAAGGGCGTTGCCGATGCCAGTACGCGTCGTCTGCTGGTGCAGCAGGGCGATGCGGATGTCGCCTACCAGCTCGGCCCCGACCAGATTGCAGCGCTGAAGAGCGACGCGAATGTGCGTATCGACGCCTTCCCGTCGAGCCTGATTTACTATCTCGGCTTTAATACCAAAAACGCGAAGCAGCCTGCACTCGGCAATCCGGCATTGTGGCAGGCGGCGCGCTGGCTGGTGGACTACGACAGCATCGCCAGCCAGCTATTGAAAGGTCAGTACCGCATCCACCAGAGCTTTCTGCCGGACGGCTTTGACGGCGCGCTGAACAATACGCCCTTCCACTACGACGTCGATAAAGCCAAAGAAATTTTAACGCGCGGCGGCATCGCGCCGGGCGCGCATATCGCCCTGACGGTGGTCAATCAGCCGCCCTATATCGACGTGGCGCAGGCCCTGCAGGCGAGCTTCGCGAAGGCGGACGTCAATCTGGATATTCAGCCGGTGGCGGAGTCGGAGCTGTGGAGCAAGATGCGCGCGCGCGATTTCCAGTCAATCTTTATCTACTGGGGCGCGGACTATATCGATCCGAACACCAATGCCAGCACCTTCGCTTATAACGTGCCGGGTGGCGCTAAAACGCTGGCCTGGCGCGTAGGCTGGGAGATCCCTGAACTGAGCGCCGAGACGCGTAAGGCGGCGGGCGAAAGCGATGCGACGCAGCGGCGCGCGCTCTACACCCATTTACAGACCGAGGTGCAGCAGAACTCGCCGTTCGTCACTATTCTGCAGGGCGCGCAGCAGGTGGCGGTGCGGAAGAACCTCAGCAACGTCAAACAGGGCATCGGCGTCAGCATGCTGCGGATGGATGAGGTGCAGAAATAATTCGCGGCATGCCCGGCAGCCTGCTCCGCTGAGACGGTTTCCGCAGCGGTTTGGCCTCTGCTAAGCTGTGTGCATGGATAAATTACGCGAACTCAAACGGACAAAACGTCTGGCGCTCGGCCTGCTGCTGCTGGCCGCCGCCATCTTTATCACCACGCTTTTTCTGCCGCCCAACTTCTGGGTGAGCGGCGTCAAGGCGATCGCTGAAGCGGCGATGGTCGGCGCGCTGGCGGACTGGTTCGCCGTAGTGGCGCTGTTTCGCCGCGTGCCGGTGCCTTTTATTTCGCGCCATACGGCGATTATTCCCCGTAATAAAGAGCGTATCGGCGACAACCTGGGCCGCTTCGTGCAGGAGAAGTTTCTCGATACCGACTCGCTGCTGGCGCTGATCCGCCGTCACGATCCGGCGCAGATGCTGGCGCAGTGGCTCAATGCGCCGGGCAATGCCGATCGTATCGGTCGTCATCTGCTGCAGGTGATGCGCGGTTTCCTCGATCTTACCGACGACGCGCGCATCCAAGACTTTATGCGCCGCGCGGTACATCGCGCCATCGACAAGGTGGATCTGTCGCAGACCAGCGCGGTGCTGCTGGAGAGCCTTACCAAAAACAACCGTCATCAGGAGCTGCTCGACGCGGCGATAGAGCAGCTGCTGCGTCTGCTGCATAAGCCCGCCACGCGCGATTTTATCGCTATGCAGATTGTGCGCTGGCTGAAGCGCGAGCATCCCATTAAGGCCAAAATGTTGCCGACCGAGTGGCTGGGCGAGCACAGCGCGGAGCTGGTCGCCAACGCGGTGGATTCCGTCCTCGACGACGTGGCGGCCGATCAGGGACACGAGCTGCGCCTCGGCTTTAACCGCGCGGTGGATAGGCTGATTGAGAAGCTGAAGCACGACCCGGAGATGGCGGCGCGCGCTGAAGAGATTAAACGCTGGATAAAAGAGGACGCCTCGCTGAACCGCTATATCGGCGAGCTGTGGAACGATCTGCGCACCTGGCTGAAGAGCGACCTCAACAGCGACGACTCACGCGTGCAGGAGAAAGTGCGCCAGGCGGCGCTGTGGCTGGGTGAGAACCTGGCGCGCGACGACGCGCTGCGCGCCTCGATGAACCGCCATCTGGAGGACGCCGCGCGCAGCGTCGCGCCGGAGTTCGCCGCCTTTCTGACGCGTCATATCAGCGATACGGTGAAGAGCTGGGACGCACACGAAATGTCGCAGCAGATTGAGCTGAATATCGGCAGGGATCTGCAGTTTATCCGCATCAACGGCACGCTGGTGGGCGGCACCATCGGGCTGATTCTCTATCTGCTGTCGCAACTTCCGGCGCTCTGGCCACTGGTGATGCGCTAAGGCGCAAGGTAAAGGGGAGCAAGGCAGAATCTGTGGGCGCATCTCAGCTTATATGCTGTCGGTTTCAGTGGGTGCGACACCACCAATAAAAAAGGCCGCTTATGCGGCCTTTTTATTCTGAGACGGTTAACGTCGCTTAATCAGCAGGAACAGGCTAATCGCGAAGAACGCGGCGCTGGGAAGGATAGCGCCCAGCACCGGCGGCAGGCCGTAAACCAGGCTCAGCGGACCAAAAATCTGATCCAGCACGTAGAACAGGAAGCCGAAGCTGATACCGGTCACCACGCGCACCCCCATCGACACGCTGCGCAGCGGGCCAAAGATAAACGACAGCGCCATCAGCATCATCACTGCCACCGACAGCGGCTGGAAGATTTTGCTCCACATATTGAGCCGGTAACGACCCGACTCCTGGCCGCTCTGCTTCAGGTATTTGCTGTAGTTATAGAGCCCGCGGATCGACAGCGCGTCGGGATCGAGCGCCACCACGCCGAGCTTGTCCGGCGTCAGGTTGGTTTTCCATTCGCCGCTCAGGCTCTGCGAGCCGCTAATCTGCTTCGGATCGTTAAGGTCTGACTCATCCACCTGCGCCAGATTCCAGCGCTTGTTGTTCTGATCCCAGGTCGCGCTGGCGGCGTAGCGCACGCTCTTCAGGCGGCGGTCGTCGCTAAAGCTGTAGATGCTGACGCCGTCGAGCTGGTTATCGCCGCGCACCCGTTCGATATAGATAAAGTTATTGCCGTCTTTTGCCCACAGGCCGTTCTGCGTCGATACCAGCGCGCCGCCGTAGAGCTGCGTCGCACGATAGTTGCGCGCCATCTGCTCGCCCGCTGGCGCAAGAAACTCGCCGATCGCCATGGTGAGCAGCACCAGCGGAATAGCGGTTTTCATCACCGACAGCGCGACCTGCATGCGGGTAAAGCCCGCCGCCTGCATAACGACCAGCTCGCTGCGCTGCGCCAGCGTGCCCAGGCCGAGCAGCGCGCCGAGCAGCGCCGCCATCGGGAAGAAGATCTCAACATCCTTCGGCACGCTGAGCAGCGTATAGTAACCAGCGGCGAGCGCGGTATAAGCGCCCTGCCCGGTTTTACGCAGCTGATCGACGAACTTGATGATGCCGGACAGCGACACCAGCATGAACAGCGTCAGCATGATGGTATTGAAAATGGTTTTACCGATATAACGGTCGAGAACGCGAAACATCAGACGGAACCTCCGCGGCTGAAGCGGGCGCGCACGCGACGCATCGGCACCGTATCCCACAGGTTAAGCACTATCGCCAGCAGCAGATAGCCGACATTCACTGCCCACATCCAGATAGCGGGATCGAGCCGCCCTTTCGCCGCATTCGACCTCAGCGAGCTCTGCAGCAGGAAGAAGATGAGATAGAGCAGCATCGCCGGCAGCATCGACAGTACGCGACCCTGGCGCGGGTTAACCACGCTAAGCGGCACCACCATCAGGGCCATCACCAGTACGGCAAAGATCAGCGTAAAGCGCCAGTGCAGCTCCGAACGGAACGCTGGCGTGTCATTGCTTAACAGCGTGGTGAGATCGGACTGTTCGGCGTCGTTCGGATCGAGCGTCGCCTCTTTGTAGCCGACTCGTGCCTGGTAATTAGTGAAGTCAGTAATACGGAAGTCGCGCAGCATCGCTGTGCCTTCGAAACGCGTGCCTTTATCCAGCGTCACGACCTGCGAGCCATCTTTATGCTGCTCCATATGGCCGCTGTCCGCCAGCACCACGGAGGGACGCGCATTGCCTTTGGCGCGCAGCTGCGCCAGGAAGACGTTGCCGAACTGGTTGCCCTTCACGTTTTCGATAAAGAGCACCGAATTGCCGTCGCTGGAGCTCTGGAACTGCCCGGCCGCCAGCGCCGCCGCGCCTGGGTTGGCTTTGGCGTTTTGCGTCACCTCATCCTGATAGCGAGAGGACCAGGGGCCGAGCCAGATAACATTGACCGCCGCCACGGCAGAGGTGAGTAGCATCAGCACCATCGCCGCCTTTACCAGCACGCTTTTGCCTAACCCGCAGGCGTGCATTACGGTGATTTCGCTGTCGGTATAGAGCTTGCCCAGCGTCATAAGGATCGCCAGAAACAGGCTTAACGGCAGAATAAGTTGTGCCATTTCAGGCACGCCAAGCCCTAACAGAGTCAGAACGAGATTTGTTGGGATTTCGCCGTCCACCGCAGCCCCTAAAATCCGCACTAACTTCTGACAAAAGAAGATAAGCAGCAGGATGAAAAGGATAGCCAGCTGGCTTTTGAGCGTTTCCCGAACCAGATATCTAATGATGATCACGCTTAGTACGCCTGTGATAACTTGTCTTTTTGCAGGAAAATCGCTAGTTTCAACGCTTATCAGCCATTTTTCTTCATCAATGGCCCACGTCGCAGCTAAAATGGTATGACAAATGCGTCAGGGTGGTGAAAATTAACGCGTTGCCACACTAAACGTAGTTCGAACGTTGATTACCACCAAACTTTTTACCTCTGTGGTATCAAGCGGACCATTCTAGCGACAGCCGCGGCCGTTGTCTTTAAGATTCAGGAGAGTGCATGGAGTTCAGTGTAAAAAGCGGAAGCCCGGAGAAACAGCGCAGCGCCTGCATTGTTGTCGGTGTTTTCGAGCCGCGTCGTCTGTCGCCGATCGCCGAGCAGCTAGACAAAATCAGCGATGGCTACATCAGCGCCCTGCTGCGCCGCGGCGAGCTGGAAGGCAAAGTGGGCCAGACCCTGCTGCTGCATCATGTACCCAATATTCTTTCCGAGCGCATTCTGCTGATTGGCTGCGGCAAAGAGCGCGAGCTGGATGAGCGTCAGTACAAGCAGGTGATCCAGAAGACCATTAATACGCTGAACGACACCGGCTCGATGGAAGCGGTCTGCTTTCTGACCGAGCTGCATGTAAAAAGCCGCAATACCTACTGGAAAGTGCGTCAGGCGGTCGAAACCTCCAAAGAAGCGCTTTATAACTTCGACCAGCTGAAAAGCAATAAAACCGAGCCGCGCCGTCCGCTGCGCAAGCTGGTGTTCAACGTGCCGACGCGCCGCGAACTCACCAGCGGCGAACGCGCCATTCAGCATGGCCTGGCGGTCGCAGCCGGCGTGAAGGCGGCGAAAGATCTCGGCAATATGCCGCCGAACATCTGCAACGCGGCCTATCTCGCCTCGCAGGCGCGCCAGCTGGCGGACGCCTACAGCAAAAACGTCACGACCCGCGTTATCGGCGAGCAGCAGATGAAAGAGCTGGGCATGAACGCCTATCTCGCGGTAGGCGCAGGCTCGCAGAACGAGTCGCTGATGTCGGTCATTGAGTACAAAGGCAATCCCGATGCGGAAGCGCGCCCGATTGTGCTGGTAGGCAAAGGGCTGACCTTTGACTCCGGCGGCATCTCCATCAAACCCGCCGAATCGATGGATGAGATGAAGTACGACATGTGCGGCGCGGCGTCGGTCTACGGCGTGATGCGTATGGTGGCCGAGCTGAACCTGCCGCTTAACGTGGTCGGCGTGCTGGCGGGCTGCGAAAATATGCCGGACGGTCGCGCCATGCGTCCGGGCGACGTTCTGACTACGATGTCGGGCCAGACGGTGGAAGTGCTGAATACCGATGCGGAAGGCCGCCTGGTGCTGTGCGACGCGCTGACCTACGTTGAACGTTTCGATCCGGAAGTGGTGATCGACGTGGCGACCCTGACCGGCGCCTGCGTCATCGCGCTGGGCCACCACGTCAGCGGCCTGCTGTCGAACCATAACCCGCTGGCGCACGAGCTGATCGGCGCCTCCGAGCAGTCCGGCGACCGCGCCTGGCGTCTGCCGATGGCGGACGAATATCAGGAGCAGCTGGAATCGAACTTCGCCGACATGGCGAATATCGGCGGCCGTCCCGGCGGCGCAATCACCGCGGCCTGCTTCCTGGCGCGCTTTGCGCGTAAATATAACTGGGCGCACCTGGATATCGCCGGCACCGCCTGGCGCTCCGGCAAAGCCAAAGGCGCAACCGGTCGTCCGGTGCCGATGCTGTCGCAGTTCCTGCTGAACCGCGCCGGTCTGAACGGCGACGACTGACGGCTCGACGCGCGCCGCTCTCAGGAGCGGCGCGTACGCCGCAAATTGATTTCACACGCCGCCGCCTCCATATCCACCTTATCGGGAAGTGCTACCGCGCGCCTTAGCTGGTAACATCGACACCTCTCACCCACAAGGCCTTTCCATGAAAAACGCAACCTTCTACGTAATGGAATCGGACTCGCACAGCGAGGAGCTGAGCGCCATTGAGGCGCTGGTGTGCGATCTGGCGGAAACGCGCTGGCGGGCGGGCAAACGCATTTTGATCGCCTGTGAAAACGAGCAGCAGGCCATTCGTCTCGACGAGGCGCTGTGGCAGCGTCCGGCCAGCGCCTTCGTACCGCACAATCTGGCGGGCGAAGGTCCGCGCTACGGCGCGCCGGTCGAACTGGCCTGGCCGCAGCGTCGCGGCAGTTCGCCGCGCGATCTGCTGATCAGCCTGCTGCCGCAGTTTGCAGATTTTGCTACTGCTTTCCATGAAGTGATAGACTTCGTACCCTACGAAGAGTCTCAGAAACAGCTGGCGCGCGACCGCTATAAAGCGTACCGCAGCGTTGGTTTCCAATTGAATACGGCCACGCCGCCACAGCCGCAAACGACATAGCAGAAATGGAAAAAACATATAACCCGCAAGATATCGAGCAGCCGCTTTACGAGCACTGGGAAGAGCAAGGCTATTTCAAGCCTAACGGCGATACCAGCCAGGAAAGCTTCTGCATTATGATCCCGCCGCCGAACGTCACCGGCAGCCTGCACATGGGTCACGCCTTCCAGCAGACCATCATGGACACCATGATCCGCTACCAGCGCATGCAGGGCAAAAACACGCTGTGGCAGGTGGGCACCGACCATGCGGGTATCGCCACCCAGATGGTGGTGGAGCGCAAGATCGCCGCTGAAGAGGGCAAAACGCGCCAGGATTACGGTCGCGACGCCTTTATCGACAAAATCTGGCAGTGGAAAGCAGAATCAGGCGGCACGATTACGCGCCAGATGCGTCGCCTCGGCAATTCCGTGGACTGGGAGCGCGAGCGCTTCACCATGGATGACGGCCTCTCCAACGCGGTGAAAGAGGTGTTTGTTCGCCTCCATAAAGAGAATCTCATCTATCGCGGCAAGCGCCTGGTGAACTGGGATCCGAAACTGCGCACCGCGATTTCCGATCTCGAAGTGGAAAACCGCGAGAGCAAAGGCTCGATGTGGCACATCCGCTATCCGCTGGCAGACGGCGTGAAAACCGCCGAAGGCAAAGATTATCTGGTGGTCGCCACCACCCGTCCGGAAACCCTGCTGGGCGATACCGGCGTGGCGGTTAACCCGGAAGACCCGCGCTACAAAGATCTGATCGGCAAAGAGGTGATCCTGCCGCTGGTGAACCGTCGCATTCCCATCGTGGGCGACGAGCACGCCGATATGGAGAAAGGCACCGGCTGCGTAAAAATCACGCCGGCGCACGACTTCAACGACTATGAAGTCGGCCGCCGCCATAAGCTGCCGATGATCAATATTCTGACCTTTGACGGCGATATCCGCGAGCGCGCTCAGGTGTATGACACCAACGGCGAAGTCAGCGACGCCTGCTCAGACGAGATCCCGGCGCAGTTCCAGAAGATGGAGCGTTTCGCCGCGCGTAAGGCGATTGTCGCCGCCGTGGACGAGCTGGGCCTGCTGGACGAGATCAAACCGCACGACCTGACCGTACCTTATGGCGATCGCGGCGGCGTGGTGATTGAGCCGATGCTGACCGATCAGTGGTACGTGCGTACCGCGCCGCTGGCGAAAGTCGCGGTCGAGGCGGTGGAAAACGGCGATATCCAGTTCGTACCGAAGCAGTATGAAAATATGTACTTCTCCTGGATGCGCGACATTCAGGACTGGTGTATCTCGCGCCAGCTGTGGTGGGGCCACCGCATTCCGGCCTGGTACGACAACGACGGCAACGTCTATGTTGGCCGCAGCGAAGAAGAAGTGCGCAGCGAGAACAACCTGGGCGCGGACGTGGCGCTGCGTCAGGATGAAGATGTGCTCGACACCTGGTTCTCCTCTGGCCTGTGGACCTTCTCTACGCTCGGCTGGCCGGAGAACACCGAAGCGCTGCGTCAGTTCCACCCGACCAGCGTGCTGGTCAGCGGCTTCGACATTATCTTCTTCTGGATCGCCCGCATGATCATGCTGACCATGCACTTCATCAAAGATGAAGACGGCAAGCCGCAGGTGCCGTTCAAGACTGTCTATATGACCGGTCTGATCCGCGACGAAGAAGGCCAGAAGATGTCGAAATCCAAAGGCAACGTTATCGACCCGCTGGATATGGTTGACGGCATCTCGCTGGAAGCTCTGCTGGAGAAGCGCACCGGCAACATGATGCAGCCGCAGCTGGCGGAGAAGATCCGCAAGCGTACCGAGAAGCAGTTCCCGGCGGGCATCGAGCCGTCAGGTACCGATGCGCTGCGCTTTACCCTGGCGGCGCTGGCGTCGACCGGCCGCGATATCAACTGGGATATGAAGCGTCTTGAAGGTTATCGCAACTTCTGCAACAAGCTGTGGAACGCCAGCCGCTTTGTGCTGATGAACACCGAAGATCAGGATTGCGGTCAGAACGGCGGCGAAATGACGCTGTCGCTGGCGGATCGCTGGATCCTTGCCGAATTTAACAGCACGGTAAAAGCGTACCGCGAAGCGCTGGACAGCTATCGTTTCGATATCGCCGCCAACCTGCTCTACGACTTCACCTGGAACCAGTTCTGCGACTGGTACCTGGAGCTGACCAAGCCGGTAATGAACAGCGGCAGCGAAGCGGAGCTGCGCGGCACGCGCAACACGCTGGTAACGGTGCTGGAAGCGTTGCTGCGCCTCGCCCACCCGATTATTCCGTTTATCACCGAGACCATCTGGCAGCGTGTGAAGGTGCTGAAAAATATCAGCGACGACACCATTATGCTGCAGCCTTTCCCGCAGTACGACGCGGCGAAAGAGGATGCGGAAGCGATGGCAGATATCGAGTGGATGAAGCAGGCGATCGTCGCGGTGCGTAATATCCGCGCCGAGATGAATATCGCCCTGAGCAAACCGCTCGACGTGCTGCTGCGCGACTGTTCTCCGGCTGCGCTGCGCCGCGTGGAAGCGAACCGCACCTTCCTGTCGCGCCTGGCGCGTCTGGAGAGCCTGACTGTCCTGCCGGCTGGCGAAAAAGGTCCGGTTTCCGTGACCAAAATCGTTGAAGGCGCCGAGCTGCTGATCCCGATGGCGGGCCTGGTGGACAAGGCGGCGGAGCTGGATCGTCTGGCGAAAGAGCTGGGCAAGCTCGACGTCGAGATTGAGAAGATTCAGGTCAAGCTGGCGAACGACGGCTTTGTTTCGCGCGCGCCGGAAGCGGTGGTGGCGAAGGAACGCGAGCGCGTGGCCGAGCTGGAGCAGTCAAAAGCGAAGCTGATTGAACAGCAGGCAGTGATCGCGGCGCTCTGATTTTACGTCATGCCCGTAAAAAAACCCTGCGCTCCGGCGCGGGGTTTTTTATTCCCTCAGCGCTTTGAGGATCCTAGGACAGATAAGGTGCGTTTCGCTATTCGAAAATTTCAATGTCCGCAGTCAACCGTTCTCCCTGGAGATGATTTTGCCCGCTCTCCCGATCTTCCTCGGAAAATAATAGCCATGAAAGCTACCCGCTTTAAAGACGGATATTTTCTTATGCCATGAAGCCATGCCGACTATTTCAATCTAGCGTTGGTTAATCTAAATAAGCTGAACGGAAAACAGGCAAAAACGGCAAGCACGATAGTTAAAAACAACATGAATAAAAAACAGCACAATACAGGCTAAAACAGCATGTCATGCTGAGATCTTTTCATCCGTGAATATAAACGTGAGCGCTGCCACAACCGCCGCTAAAGCGGTAGCATCCCTCATTATATCCTTATCTTTAGCTTTGTCTTTTATTGCTCTGCTCGCCTGCCAGAGAGGAAAATGCGGAGGGGATCAGGAAGGTTAGGGCAAAAGCGCTAAAGAATAATAACGAGGTAATTAACACCGCGATCACGCCAGTGACGTATTAATAATCAGCGGAAAAATATCCAGCCGACCTGTCCACCTCAGGTAACCCCATACATTAATAAAGCCCGCAAAAATAAATAAAGGGAAAGCGCCTTAAGCTTTTTAAAATACGGGATAACACCGTCTTCAGCCTCCATGCCTCATAACGAATATTGCTTTTGCCCAACGATAATGCTATTTCTGGTGAATGTCTAACCGATGTTAACCACCCTATTTCGCTATGATCCCTGCAACCCAGCCTACACTAACGCTGCGTCCTATTAGCGCTGCCGACAATCCCCATATCGCCCGGGTGATCCGCACCGTCTCCGCGGAGTTCGGCCTGACCGCCGACAAAGGCTATACCGTGGCCGATCCGCAGCTCGACAGTTTGTATGAACTCTACAGCACCGAACACAGCGCCTACTGGATTGTGGAGCATCAGGGAAAGGTAATGGGCGGCGGCGGCATCGCCCCGCTCGCCTGTAGCGCGCCCGATATCTGCGAGCTGCAAAAGATGTATTTCCTGCCAGAGGTGCGCGGCTTCGGCGTAGCGCGCGAGCTGGCGCTGCGCGCTATGGAGCATGCACGTCAGCGCGGCTTCCGCCGCTGCTATCTGGAAACCACCGGCAGCTTAACGCGCGCTATCAAACTCTATGAGTCGCTGGGATTTGAGCGCATCGACAACGCGCTGGGCTGTACCGGCCATGGCGACTGCGAGTACAGAATGTTGAAAGCGCTGTAGCCGCGCTTTACCTGTCAGAATGCCGGCACGCCGCTGTGAAAACGCAGCTCCGGGTCCGGTTCGCTAATCAGCTTTGCTTCCGCTTCGCCAATGGCGCGCACGCGCGGCGTGATATCCTTCGGCGAGATCTGCGCCGCCAGGGCTAAATAGTCCTGATAGTGGCGCGCTTCCGAACGCAGCAGCGAGATATAGAACTTCTCCAGCTCCGCATCCAGCCAGGGCGCCAGGCTGGCGAAGCGTTCGCAGGAGCGCGCTTCGATATAGGCGCCGCAGATAAGCTTGTCCACCAGCGTATCGGGCTCGTGGGTAGTAATCTCCCGCAGCAGTCCTTTGGCATAGCGGCTGGAGGTGATCTTTTTATAGGGCAAGCCGCGCGCCTGCATAATCTCCCATACCTGATAAAAGTGGTGCAGCTCCTCTTTAATCAGCAGCACCATTTTCTCTACCAGATCGTCCGCCCAGGGGAGTTCGTTGCGCACGATAATGCTTTTGGACAGATTCTTATGGGCCTGAATAAACTGGCTGTCGGGGTGCTCGCGGAAAATAAAATCTTCATAGGGCTTAAGCCAGGCGAGGATCGCCTCTCCGCTCGGCTTGTCGGCGACATATTTACGGATTAGCCAGGTGGCGGTCTGCGCCGCTTTCAGCTCGCAAACCAGATGGTCGGTCAGCAGCAGCGTCAGGTTTTCCGGTTTGCGCGCCTCGTCAATCCAGGCTTGCGGCGTGCGGCAGAGTAAAAACTGATAGATAGGCTCAAGCAGCGGTGCGTAGTTCATGTCGGTTCAAAAGGCAGAAGGCAGAAAGGCGGAGCGCGCGGCTCCGCCAGGGAAATCAGTGACGTACGCCGGTATCTTCGTCGCCGTCGATAATGTCGCCATCTTCGTCGTCATCTTCGTCTTCGGCGTCGGGATCTTCAAAGTAGGTGCCCCAGCCGTCGTAGTCGACGTTATATTTACCTACCAGATTAACCAGCTGCTCTACCTGCGCGTCGATCAGCTCAGGCTTCAGCGCCGACTCGCTCAGGATATCGACGCACATCACCGTAGTGCCGTCCTCCAGCTCCAGCTCTTCCGGCTCGGTCACTTCATAACCCAGCTTGAACGCGTCGACCGCCGCTTTTTCCAGCGAGTCGAAGTTGTTGCAGGAGAGATGATGTTCAATGGTATAGAGCGCATCCGGATCGCTGCCGTCTTCCAGCAGCTCATCAATGATCAGGCGTGTCTCTTCACGCTGCTCTTCCAGCAATGCTTCATATGCCATGGCGAATTCCCCTCAGTGTTCGGCAATAAACAAGTATTTTCCCACACTGCCCAGCGCGCCACTACTCAAAACGGAAAGTTTCTTTACGCTGGGGTTGAAAATGAATATTCATACGTTTAAATTGAATTTTCATTCAACCGGAATGGATGCACTGGAGCCCGTTATGAGTCAGCTTTATCAACGCCACTTCCTTCGGCTGCTGGATTTCACCCCGGCCGATATCACTTCCCTGCTCGACCTCGCCGCTGAATTAAAACACGCTAAAAAAAACGGTAACGAAACGCCGCGCCTGAAAGGCAAAAACATCGCGCTCATCTTCGAAAAAGACTCGACCCGTACCCGATGCTCTTTCGAAGTTGCCGCATACGATCAGGGCGCTAACGTTACTTACCTTGGCCCGAGCGGCAGCCAGATCGGCCATAAAGAGTCGATGAAGGATACCGCGCGCGTGCTGGGCCGCATGTATGACGGCATCCAGTATCGCGGTTACGGCCAGGCGCTGGTGGAGACGCTGGCGGAATTTGCCGGGGTGCCGGTATGGAACGGCCTGACCACTGAGTTTCATCCTACTCAGCTGCTGGCTGACCTGCTCACGATGCGGGAGCACCTGCCGGGCAAAGCGCTGCATGAGATGACGCTGGTCTACGTCGGCGACGCGCGCAACAACATGGGCAACAGTATGCTGGAAGCCGCGGCGGTAACCGGTCTGGATCTGCGTCTGGTCGCGCCAAAGGGCTGCTGGCCGGAGCAGGGTCTGGTTGAGGCCTGCCGCCAGGCGGCGCAGAAAACCGGCGGTAAAATCACGCTGACCGAAGATATCGCCGAAGGCGTTAAGGGCGCGGACTTTATCTATACCGATGTCTGGGTCTCTATGGGCGAGGCGAAAGCGGTATGGGAAGAGCGCATCGCGCTGCTGCGCAGTTATCAGGTGAATCAGGCGATGCTGCAGCTGACCGGCAATCCGCAGGTGAAATTCCTGCACTGTCTGCCGGCGTTTCATGACGATCAGACCACGCTGGGCCGCCAGATGGCCGAACAGTATGGCTTGCACGACGGTATGGAAGTCAGCAACGAGGTTTTTGAATCAGAGCACAGCATCGTGTTCGACCAGGCGGAAAACCGTATGCACACCATTAAAGCAGTCATGGTGGCGACGCTTAGCCAGGCATAAGTCAGCAGGCGCTCCGCAAACGTTTTCCCTTGATGCAAAATGCCGGACGGGTATAATGCGCCCCAATTTGCCGGAGGAAGCATGCAACAGCGCAGCGTAAACATTCACGCGACATCACGCCTGAACGCAGGCGGCGCCCCTGTTTTTTCCGTCATCAACCCGATCGTAAAAAAAGCCCCTTAAGCAGGGGCTTTTTTTTGTCCGCAATTCGGTAGCGCAGAGGAGCGAGCTATGGCTAACCCGTTATATCGCAAGCACATTATTTCCATTAACGATCTCAGCCGCGACGAACTGGAGCTGGTGCTGCACACCGCCGCGCGACTGAAAGCCAGTCCGCAGCCGGAGCTGCTAAAGCATAAGGTTATCGCCAGCTGCTTCTTTGAAGCCTCAACGCGCACGCGCCTGTCGTTTGAAACGGCTATTCATCGTCTTGGCGCGTCGGTAGTGGGTTTTGCCGACGGCAGCAATACCTCGCTCGGCAAGAAGGGCGAAACCCTGGCGGATACGATTTCCGTTATCGGCACCTACGTCGACGCCATCGTGATGCGTCATCCACAGGAGGGCGCGGCGCGCCTCGCCACTGAATTTTCCGGCGGCGTGCCAATTCTCAACGCTGGGGACGGCGCCAACCAGCATCCGACGCAGACGCTGCTGGATCTCTTCACCATCCGCGAAACGCAGAGCCGCCTGGATAACCTGAGCATCGCCATGGTCGGCGACCTGAAATATGGCCGCACGGTGCACTCACTGACGCAGGCGCTGGCGAAGTTTGACGGCAATCGCTTCTACTTTATCGCGCCCGACGCGCTGGCGATGCCCGCCTATATCACCGATATGCTGGACGAACGCGGCATCGTCTGGTCACGCCACGACAGCATCGAGGCGGTGATCCCGCACGCCGATATTCTCTATATGACCCGCGTGCAGAAAGAGCGTCTCGACCCGTCCGAATACGCCAACGTTAAGGCACAGTTTATCCTGCGCGCGGCGGATCTGGCTGGCGCGCGCGACAATATGAAAGTGCTGCATCCACTGCCGCGCGTTGACGAGATCGCCACCGACGTGGATAAAACGCCCTACGCCTGGTATTTCCAGCAGGCGGGCAACGGCATCTTCGCGCGTCAGGCTCTGCTGGCGCTGGTACTCAACAGCGAACAGGATCTGTAAGGAGCAATCGCCATGACTCACGACAACAAACTGCAGGTAGAAGCGATCAAGCGCGGTACGGTCATTGACCATATTCCGGCGCAGGTCGGGTTTAAATTGCTGTCGCTGTTTCGCCTCACCGAAACCGACCAGCGCATCACTATCGGCCTTAACCTCCCTTCCGGCGAGATGGGCCGCAAGGATCTGATTAAGATTGAAAATACCTTTCTTACCGAGGATCAGATCAACCAGCTGGCGGTCTATGCGCCGCACGCAACGGTCAACCGTATCGACGACTACGAAGTGGTCGCAAAAATCGCGCCGACGCTGCCGGAGCGCATTGAGCGCGTGCTGACCTGTCCAAACGGCAACTGCATCAGCCGCAGCGAGCCGGTTTTCTCCAGCTTCGCGGTGAAAAAACGCGACGAAGAGGTGCAGCTGACCTGCAAATACTGCGAGAAAGCCTTTGCCCACCACGTGGTGCTCGGTCACTGGTAATCGCCCTGCCCGCCCCTATAATGGGGCGATGTTTCTCGCCAGCGGCGGCACGCCGCCGCTGCGTCACTCTTAAGGAGCAAGTATGTCTCGCGAAATCAGTACGGAAAAAGCGCCAGCGGCGATCGGGCCTTATGTGCAGGGCGTCGATCTGGGCAATATGATCATCACCTCCGGCCAGATCCCGGTCGATCCGGCGACCGGCGCGGTGCCGGAAGCGATCGACGCGCAGGCGCGTCAGTCGCTGGAAAATGTGAAAGCGATCGTCGAAGCGGCTGGCCTGCAGGTCGGCGACATCGTGAAAACCACGGTGTTCGTTAAAGACCTCAACGACTTCGCTACCGTTAACGCTACCTATGAAGCCTTCTTCACCGAGCATAACGCCAGCTTTCCGGCGCGTTCCTGCGTAGAAGTTGCCCGTCTGCCGAAAGACGTGAAGATCGAGATCGAAGCGATCGCCCTGCGCCGCTAACGATCGGCTGCGCGCGGCGACCGCAGCGCGCAGTTTGTTTGCCCCTCTCCTTTCCACCATTTCTACGCAAATTTTCCTCTTCGCCTGGCTTTGCGCCGTGACCTTCTCTTCTTTGTTTCAGGTCAAAACAGCTGCGATTAAATTATCCCCGCATCCATATGTAGTGGTTAAAATCCACCTGAGCACAACATATAGGGAATGGAGAGAGCATGGCAAAGGTAGTGGTGAAGCGCGACGGCTGTCGCTCGGCGTTTGACGCCGCGAGAATTGAGGCGGCAGTGTTGGCGGCGGCGCGTGCGGCGCAGGTCGAAGATACGCAGTGGTGCGCCACGGTCGCCCGATGCGTCAGCGAGAAACTGGCCGACCGTGTTGAAGTCGATATTCGTGATATTCAGTTCGCGGTTGAAGAGACGCTGATGGGCGGCCCTTACCCTCAGCTGGCGCGCGCCTATATCGAATACCGTCACGATCGCGACGTAGCGCGCGAGCAGCGCGGCAAGCTGCATCACGCTATTCGCGGCCTGGTCGATCAAACCAACGCGGCGCTGCTTAACGAAAACGCCAACAAAGACAGCAAAGTGATCCCAACGCAGCGCGACCTGCTGGCGGGGATCGTGGCGAAGCACTATGCGCAGCAGCAGCTTCTGCCGCGCGACGTGGTGCAGGCGCACGAGCGCGGTGAAATCCACTACCACGATCTCGACTATTCCCCCTTCTTTCCGATGTTCAACTGTATGCTGATCGATCTGAAAGGGATGCTGACCAACGGCTTTAAAATGGGCAACGCCGAGATCGAGCCGCCGAAATCGATCGCCACCGCCACCGCGGTAACCGCGCAGATCATCGCGCAGGTCGCCAGCCATATTTACGGCGGCACCACCATCAACCGCATCGACGAGGTGCTGGAACCCTTTGTGCTGCTCAGCATGGAGAAGCATCGCGCCATCGCCGCCGAATGGCAGATTGCCGATGTGGATGCCTACGCGCGGGCGCGCACCGAGAAAGAGTGCTACGACGCCTTCCAGTCGCTGGAGTATGAGGTCAACACGCTGCACACCGCCAACGGCCAGACGCCGTTCGTCACCTTCGGCTTCGGGCTCGGCACCAGCTGGGCGGCGCGGCTTATCCAGCAGTCGATCCTGCGCAACCGCATCGCCGGACTGGGCAAAAACCATAAAACCGCGGTCTTTCCCAAACTGGTATTCGCTATCCGCGAAGGGCTGAATCGCCGTCCGGGCGATATCAATTACGATATCAAGCAGCTGGCGCTGGAGTGCGCCAGCAAGCGCATGTATCCCGATATCCTTAACTACGACCAGGTGGTAAAAGTCACCGGCTCCTTTAAAACGCCGATGGGCTGCCGCAGCTTTCTTGGCGTCTATGAGGAGAATGGCGTCGAAATTCATGACGGCCGCAACAATCTGGGCGTGATCAGCCTCAATCTGCCGCGCATCGCGCTGGAGGCGCAGGGCGACGAGGCGCGATTCTGGACGCTGCTCGACGAGCGACTGGCGCTGGCGAAGCGCGCGCTGATGACGCGTATCGCCAGGCTGGAGAAAACCAAAGCGCGCGTGGCGCCCATTCTCTATATGGAGGGCGCCTGCGGCATACGTCTCAATGCCGATGACGAGGTAGGGCCGATTTTCCGCAACGGCCGCGCCTCCCTTTCGCTGGGCTTTATCGGCCTGCATGAAACCCTTAACGCCCTGAGCGGCGGCGCACGCCATCCCTATGACGATCCTGCGCTGCGCGCCAAAGGGATCGAGATTATCTCTCGTCTGCGCGCCGCAGCCGACGCCTGGAAAGCGGAAACCGGCTACGGCTTTAGCCTCTACAGTACGCCGAGCGAAAATCTTTGCGACCGCTTCTGCCGCCTCGACGCCGCACAGTTCGGCGTAGTGCCTGGCGTAACCGATAAAGGCTACTACACCAACAGCTTCCATCTCGACGTCGAGAAGAAAGTTAACCCCTATGAGAAGATCGACTTCGAAGCGCCCTATCCGTCGCTGACGAACGGCGGCTTCATCTGCTACGGCGAGTACCCTAACGTGCAGCACAACCTCAAGGCGCTGGAGGATGTGTGGGACTACAGCTACGATCGTGTGCCCTATTACGGCACCAATACGCCGATAGACGAATGCTACGAGTGCGGCTTTACCGGCGAGTTCAGCTGCACCAGCCGCGGTTTTACCTGCCCGAACTGCGGCAATCACGACCCGGCGCGCGTGTCGGTGACGCGCCGCGTCTGCGGCTATCTCGGCAGCCCCGACGCGCGACCGTTTAACGCGGGCAAGCAGGAAGAGGTGCAGCGGCGGGTCAAACATCTGGAGAGCGGGCCGCTGGGATGATGCGCTTTCATCGCTATTATGAGGTCGATATCGTTAACGGCCCCGGCACGCGCTGCACGCTGTTCGTGGCCGGATGCGAACACCAGTGTCGCGGCTGCTACAACCAGAGCACCTGGCGACTCGACTCCGGCGCCCCTTTTACGCTGGAGATGGAGGAGCGCCTGATCGCCGATCTTCAGGACACCCGCATTCCGCGTCAGGGGCTCTCCCTGAGCGGCGGCGATCCGCTGCATCCGCATAACGTACCCTATATCCGCCAGCTGGTGAAACGCGTGCGCGCAGAGTGTCCAGGTAAAGATATCTGGCTCTGGACCGGCTATCAGCGCGCCGAGTTAAGCGGTTCCCAGCGTGAGGTGCTGCACTATATTGATGTGCTGATCGACGGGCGCTTTGTAGAAGAGGAAAAAGACGCCACGCTGCTGTGGCGCGGCAGCCGCAATCAGGTTATCTGGGATCTGCGTAAAGAGCGCGGCTAGCGTGGGATTTGACCCGATTCGATAATCTCCACGCTGTCGCCGCCGGGCTGAAAGGCGCGCGCGAGCATGCACTCTGCCACCGCCTGCGCGGAGACCGAGCGCCAGTTGCCTGGCAATAGCCCAAACAGCGGCGCCATCAGGCTTTCGCCGGTACGCTGGCGCGTGCGTTCGCCCAGCAGCAGAGAGGGACGGACCAGCGTCAGGCGAGGCCAGCCCTGATGGCGCAGCGCCGCCTCCATCTCGCCTTTTACCCGGTTATAGAAAAAAGGCGAATGGCGATTCGCGCCGTGGGCGCTGACGGCCACCATCTGTTTTGCGCCCAGCCGCAGGCCGTTCAGGCCGGTATCTACCACCAGCGTATAGTCAACGTGCAGAAACGCCTCTTTACTGCCCGCCTCTTTCCGCGTGGTGCCGAGACAGCAAAACACGCTGTCGATGGCGACGTTAAGCGGACGCAGCACGTCGGTCAGATCCGCCTCGACCAGATTTACCACCTTGTTCATCGGCGGCAGCGGACGACGCGTCGGCGCGATAATTTCGTCAACGCGCGTATCCGCCACCAGCAAACGCAGCAGATGCGCGCCCACCAGGCCCGTCGCGCCAGTCAGTAATACACGATGCATCTCGCCTCCCGCTAACCTGTTGCCATTACTCTGAAATATAGTCAGCTTTGGCCGCCCGGCTTGCATTTTCAGCACAAACAACCAGGCTTAACCTGTTCACCAGGAGAGCGCATCGTGCGCAAATCATCATGAGGAGGGGAAAATGAGCAAGAAGATTGCGGTACTGATTACCGATGAATTTGAAGACTCAGAATTTACCTCACCGGCTGACGCTTACAAGCAGGCGGGCTTTGAGGTGGTCACCATCGAGAAAGAGGCGGGTAAAACCGTTACCGGCAAACAGGGCGAAGCGCAGGTGAAGATTGACCGCGCCATTGACGAAGTAAGCCCGGCCGAATTTGACGCGCTGCTGCTGCCCGGTGGTCATTCGCCCGATTCGCTGCGCGGCGACGACCGTTTTGTCGCCTTTACCAAAGAGTTTGTTGCCAGCGGCAAGCCGATTTTTGCTATCTGCCACGGCCCGCAGCTGCTGATCAGCGCGAACGGCGTGCGCGGCCGCAAAATGACCTGCGTGAAGGCGATTGCTATCGACCTGCGCAACGCCGGCGCAGACTTCTATGATGAAGAGGTGATCGTGGATGACGATCGTCTCGTTACCAGCCGTACGCCGGACGATCTGCCCGCCTTTAACCGCGAGTCTCTGCGTATTCTGCAGGCGTCGTAATGCGCTGTTCCCTTTCCCTTAGGGGAAAGGGATTTCACTCTCTTCCCGCCGCCAGACGATTTTTTTACCAAAGCCCAGCGCATTATCGGTCATCTTGATCTCATCCAGCCGGATCTCCCACAGCGGCGCAGAGACTTTGCGCGCCACAGGAAAACGTTTCTGATAGACCATGCGCGCCTGCACTTCCGCTGCGTCCTCAAGCCGCGCGATTTTCCCGCGATACTGCACGCCTTTAATCAACAGCACAGTTTTCGGCTGACCATTTACGGTGCCCGCTACCTGCGGATTCGCCTGCAGCAGCGTGCCATGACGCGTATCAGGCTCGGTCATCAGCCAGAATGCCATGCTGGCTTCGTCAAAGACGTAAAAACAGTTGGCGCACCAGAGATCGTCGCCGGCCTGACAACAGAGAGAGAGCACATGCTGCTTTTTCAGGTAGCGCACCAGATGAGAATGGTCAGACACGTTCTATTGCTCCGTGCAAAAATCGCCGGATAGCCGCCGCGTCGCTGGCGCGCTACACTGCCCGGCAGTAAAGATTCAGGGATTCAGATTATGAATAAGGCGTGGCAGCTCTATATCGTCCAGACCGCGGCGGGCGTGCTCTACACCGGCATTACCACCGATGTGACGCGGCGCGTAGAGCAGCATGAAAGCGGACGCGGCGCGCGCGCCCTGCGCGGCAAAGGCCCGCTGGCGCTGGTCTATCGCTGCGACGCTGGCGACCGCGCCGCGGCGTCGCGGCTGGAATACCAGGTCAAACAGCTCAGCCGCCAGCAGAAGCTGCGGCTGGTGGCGCAACAGCCGGGCTGCCTCGCCAGCTGGCTTACGCAAGCCGGTTAAACGGCTCGGCAAAATCGATCTGACCTTCCGCGCCAACAAAAGCGTCATCCGCCAGTCGGTAGACCTGGAACGCCGCTTCGGCGCCAGGCCAGCGGCACTGCAGCCCGTGACGCGCCGCAGGTTCAAAGCCAAAGCGGTTGTAATAGGCGGGATCGCCTACCACCACCACCGCGCTGTAGCCGAACTCATTCAGCGTATCCAGCCCGGCGTAGATCAGCTGCTCGCCGATTTTCTGCCCGCGCACGCTCTCATCTACCGCCAGCGGCGCCAGGCCGACCCAGTTGCGGTCTTCGCCCTGCAAGGTCACCGGACTGAACGCGGCGTAGCCCAGCACCTGGCCTTCGTCGTCCGTCGCCACCACGCCCAGCGTCAATAATCCATCTTCCCGCAGCTGTTGAACCAGTTCCGCTTCCGCTTCGGTCTTGAAGCTGCGCCGTAACAAGCTGTCGATGCTTGCCGCATCCAACCCTATTTCTGTGCGAATTAACATACACTCTCCGCGCGCGCCTGTGCGGCCTTCGCGTCCTGTTTCATTCCCGCCTCAACAAACGCAGCCAGCTGCTGCAGTCCCGTGCGCAACGCCGTGGGCATGGCCTCAAGTTCCAGAGCATCCATCAGGTTTTTCACCTCCAGTCCCAGCTCCGTGTCGCCTTCGATCAGCAGACGACGCTGGAAAAACAACATATCCGGATCCGCTTTACGAGCGGCGACCAGCAGCAGATCGTTAGCATTGCCGCGAAACCAGACGTCCGCTTCTGCATGCTGTACGACCTTTAGCTGGCCCTCTTCAATGGTGGTAATCCAGCGCAAACCCACATCCGCGATCTCAATACCCAGATGACGCGCCTGCAGAAAGTCTAACTCACCTTCCGCTAAAGCATGGCGAAATTGCCAGTTTAAGAGTTGTTGCAGAAAGGCCTTTTTTAACGGGAACGGTGTCAGAAAAATCGGTAAGGCGAGGAATCCTGGGCCTTTTTTCACTAACTCAGCACGTAACTGCTCGAACACGGGCGTCTCTCCCTCTAGAAAATTTCAGGTATATT
>NZ_DJDN01000020.1:87240-132535 GCF_002431095.1 Pantoea sp. UBA5923
AAAATTTCAGGTATATTGCCACATCCGTCGCCGCACGCCGCAGTCGAGATCAATAATTTCGCCGCTCCTTTAGGCGAATTTTCCGCTATCCCTCTTATCAACTGGCGATTCACTGCCTCAAATCAACATTTAGCGCCAGCCGTTTGCCTAGACTCGACGCCTTATCCTGTCGACGAGGGATCACTATGGAACTGCTGTGCCCGGCCGGTAATTTGCCCGCCGTACGTTCAGCGGTGGAGAATGGCGCCGATGCGGTGTATGTCGGACTGAAAGACGACACCAACGCGCGCCACTTCGCCGGGCTGAACTTCACCGATAAGAAGCTGGCGGAAGCGGCCCGCTATCTGCACCAGCATCGCCGTAAGTTACATGTCGCTATCAACACCTTCGCCCACCCTGACGGTATGGGCCGCTGGCGACGCGCCATCGACGTGGCGGCGCAGAACGGCGCGGACGCGCTGATCCTTGCCGATATCGCCACGCTGGAGTACGCCGCGCAGCGCTACCCTGAGATTGAGCGCCATCTGTCGGTGCAGGCTTCCGCCACCAATCTGGAAGCGGTGCGCTTTTACCACCGCCACTTCGCGCTCAGCCGCGTGGTGCTGCCGCGCGTGCTGTCGCTGCATCAGGTCAGGCAGCTGGCGCGCGAAACGCCGGTGCCGCTTGAGGTGTTCGCCTTTGGCAGCCTCTGCATTATGGCGGAAGGCCGCTGCTATCTCTCCTCCTGGCTGACCGGCGAGTCGCCCAACAGCGCGGGCGCCTGTTCGCCCGCGAAGTTTGTGCGCTGGCAGCAAACCCCCAAGGGTATGGAGTCCCGCCTGAATGACGTGCTGATCGACCGCTACGCGCCGGATGAGAGCGCAGGCTATCCCACGCTGTGTAAAGGACGCTATCAGGTGGACGGCCAGCGATATCACGTACTGGAAGAGCCCACCAGCCTTAACACCCTGACGCTGCTGCCGGATCTGCTGCGCGCTGGCGTCGCCTCGGTGAAGATTGAGGGACGTCAGCGCAGTCCCGCCTATGTGGCACAGGTGGCGCGCGTATGGCGTCAGGCGATCGATCGCTGCAAGAGCGCGCCGGAAAACTTTGCGGTCAGCGACGCCTGGTCAGCAGCGCTGGATGAGCTTTCCGAAGGCTCGCAGACCACGCTTGGCGCTTACCACCGTGAATGGCAATAAGGAGAACAGGATGCAATACGCAATCGGTCCGGTGTTGTGGTACTGGCCGACAGAGCAGCTGGCGAGCTTTTATCAGCAGGCGGCGAACAGCAGCGCGGATATCGTCTATCTCGGCGAAGCGGTGTGCAGCAAACGGCGCGCAACCTCTTACCAGCGCTGGATGGAGCTGGCGCGCGAGCTGGCGGCCAGCGGCAAGCAGGTGGTGCTGAGTACGCTGGCGCTGCTGCAGTCGCCTTCAGAGCTGAAAGAGCTGAAGCGCTACGTCGACAACGGCGAATTTCTGATTGAGGCGAACGACATCGGAACGGTGAATATGGCGGCCGAACGCAAGCTGCCGTTTGTCGCCGGGCCTACGCTCAACGTCTATAACGTCGAGACCCTGCATCTGCTGGTAAAAGAGGGAATGACGCGCTGGTGTATGCCGGTGGAGATGTCGCGCGACTGGCTGCTGCAGCTGCAGCAGCAGAGCGAGGAGCGCGGCATTCGCGGCCAGTTTGAAGTAGAGGTGCTGGGCTACGGCTATCTGCCGCTGGCGCTGTCGGCGCGCTGCTTTACCGCCCGCGCCGAACATCGTGCCAAAGATGACTGCCAGACCTGCTGCATCAACTACCCTAACGGGCGACGCGTCCACTCACAGGAAGGCCAGCAGGTGTTTGTGCTGAACGGCATTCAGACCATGAGCGGCTACTGCTACAACCTCGGCAATGACTTAACCGGCATGCGCGGCTGGGTCGATATTCTGCGGCTGTCGCCGCAAAACAGCGCGACCCTGGACGAGATCGCCCGCTTCCGCGCCAACGAAGAGGGGCAGTCACCGCTGATGATGGCGCAGGGTAACGATTGCAACGGCTACTGGCGTAAAGTCGCCGGCATGACGCTGATCTCCTCCTGAAAGGCACATACAGGCTAGTCGCCTGCCGTTGTTAGCAGTTTTAATATGGGCATTATTACGTAATACTGGTTGGTGCAGGTTAATCATCACCTGCGCCATACCCAACTGGAGTGCCCATGTCTGAGAAAAAACCCCTTCGTCTTTCTGTGCTGGATCTGGCACCGATTCCTCAGGGCTCAACCCCGCGCGATGCCTTTCACACATCGCTGGCGCTGGCGCGTCAGGCGGAAGCGTTGGGCTACGAGCGTTACTGGCTGGCCGAGCACCATAATATGACCGGCATCGCCAGCGCGGCGACATCGGTATTGATCGGCTATCTGGCGGCCAACACCACTACCCTGCATCTGGGATCGGGCGGCATTATGCTGCCTAACCATGCGCCGCTGGTGATCGCCGAGCAGTTCGGTACCCTGGCGTCCCTTTATCCCGGCCGTATCGATTTAGGCCTGGGCCGCGCGCCGGGTTCCGATCAGCGCACCATGATGGCGCTGCGCCGTCACCTCTCCAGCATCCATGCGGATACCTTCCCGGACGATGTGCAGGAGCTGATTAACTGGTTTGACGCCGACGAAGATGCGCAGCCGCCCGTTCAGCCGGTGCCAGGACTGGGCATGAAAATTCCGGTCTGGCTGCTTGGCTCCAGCCTCTACAGCGCCCAGCTGGCGGCGCAGCTCGGCCTGCCGTTCGCCTTTGCGTCGCATTTTGCGCCCGATCTGCTGTTCCAGGCACTGCACCTGTATCGTGAAAAATTCCAGCCCTCGGCGCGTCTGGACAAGCCTTACGCGATGGTCTGCATCAACGTTGTCGCCGCTGACAGCGAGCGCGACGCGCGCTTCCTGTTTACCTCGCAGCAGCAGCAGTTTATCAACCTGCGCCGCGGCAAGCCCGGCCCGCTGCCTGCACCGGTGGAGAACATGGACAACCTGTGGTCGCCGTCGGAACAGTATGGCGTGCAGCAGGCGCTGAGCATGTCGCTGGTCGGCGATACCGACAAGGTGCGTCATGGCCTTGCCGCGCTGATGCGCGAAACCCAGGCTGACGAGATCATGGTCAACGGTCAGATCTTTGATACCGAGGCGCGCCTGCGCTCCTTCGCTATTGCGATGGAAGCGGCTCGCTCGCTCTAGCGTGCGCGCGGTGGGCGCTACGCTTCAGGCCCCACCGCCAGCTGGCGAACGTCGCGTGCGGGAGACTGGCCGTAAAAACGGCTGTACTCGCGGCTGAACTGCGACGCGCTCTGATACCCCACGCGATACCCCGCCGTTCCCGCATCCAGTTTATCCATCATCATCAGGCGGCGCGCTTCGTTAAGGCGAAGCTGCTTCTGATACTGCATCGGCGTCATTGCGGTTACCGCTTTGAAATGATGATGCAGCGAAGAGGGGCTCATGCCGACGCTGCTGGCGAGTCGTTCGATTTTCAGCGGCTGGTGAAAATTCTCACGCAGCCAGCGCGCCGCGCGCGCCACCTTGTTGCCGGGCCGCTCCGCCAGCGCCATATTGAGGATGCGGCCACCTTCCGGCCCGGTCAGCAGACGATAAAAGATCTCCTGTTCAATAAGCGGCGCCAGCGCGGCGATATCTTGCGGCTGATCCAGCAGGCGAATCAGACGGATCACCGCATCGACCAGCAGCGGCGAGACTTTGTGCGCGGCGATGCCGCGTTCAGTGCGCGCTTCCGCCAGCGATGAGGCCAGTGGAAAGCTGTCAAGATAGCGCATCAGGCGCGACTCGTTGATAGCGATGCCAATGCCGAGATTTGGCTTATCCGGCGTCGCAACGGTTACGCAGGAGCGCACCGGCATATCCATCGTTACCAGCAGCAGATCGCCAGGTCCGTAGTGAATCACCTCTTCCCCCATACGCAGCGCTTTTCCACCCTGGGCCACCAGCGCGAAGCTGGCCCACTGAGCATGGGAGGTTGGTTCGGTCGGCCTTGAGCTGCGGCCAAAAAAGAGAAAATCAATCGCGCTGTCGTGACGGCCATCTTCGACCGCATGACGGGCAATAAGCTGTGCCAGATGCTGTAGCTGCGCCGGTTCCGCCATATCCTCTCCTCTTTCTTCACGCGTGGATTGTCGAGAATATGTTACCTGAACCATTCACAGACGCAGCCGTCTCTCCGCCAGATTTGCAGGATCGTGCAAGAGACTTGCAGGATTGCGCTACCGCCCGATCGGCGCAAAAGCGCATATTTTGCAAACGCGATATTCAGGTGGAGAGACAAGATGAAAGCACTTGATGGAAAAATTGCGCTGGTGACGGGCGCCTCGAAAGGCATCGGCGCAGCAATCGCCATGGCTTTTGCCGCGGCTGGCGCGCGCGTTGTCGTGAACTATCGTCAGGATGAGGTAGGCGCGGCCGATGTGGTCAGCGACATTCGCGTGCTGGGCAGCGAGGGGCTGGCGGTGCAGGCGGATATTTCACGCCAGGCAGATGTCGAGCGTCTGTTCGAAACCGCAGAGGCGCACTTCGGCGCGCCCGATATTGTGGTCAATAACGCCGGCCAGTTTCATCACGGCGAGTTTAGCGCCCTGAGTCTGCTGGAGATGCAGCAGCAGCTCAACGTAAATCTGCTGGGCACCCTGCTGGTCTGTCAGCAGGCGGCGCGGCGCTTTCCAGCGCAGGGCGGCTGTATCATCAATCTGAGCGCGCTAAACAGCCAGCATAGCACGCCGGGTTCAGTGCTCTGGGCAACGACAAAAGGCGCGATTGATACGCTGACGCAGGGGCTGGCGCGCGAGCTCGGCCCGCGCAATATTCGCGTTAACGCGCTGGCGCCGGGCATCATTTTGACAGAAGGATTACTGGCGGCGAAGAAGCTCAATCCGCAGCTTAAAGCGCAGCTGCTGGCGGCGACGCCGCTCGGCCGTTTCGGGCTGCCGGAAGATGTGGCACAGGTGGCGCTGTTTCTCGCCTCTGAGGAAGCAGCCTACATTAGCGGCGAGCGCGTATTGATCGCTGGCGGCGCTTAAAGCAAAAAAAAAGGCGCGTCACCATAACGCACCAGTAAAAAAGGGAAGCCCGGAGGCTTCCCTTTTTATTCATCAGCGAGGCTGATTATCAGAACTCACGACGACGCGGTGCTGCTGCTGCAGCGCCTTCTTCGCGACGTGGACCGCGACTGCCTTCACGGCTGAAGCTGCTGCGTCCGCCTTCACGACCGCCTTCGCGACGCTCGGAAGAGAAACGACGTCCGCCTTCACGACCACCCTCACGGTTGCCGCCACGACGCTCGCCGCCGAAGTCACGACCACCGCCACGACGTTCGCCGCGCGCATCGCTCTGCGGCTGCGCATCGCCCAGCAGCTGCATATTCATCGGCTTATTGAGAATACGCGTGCGGGTGAAGTGCTGCAGGATATCGCCCGGCATGCCTTTCGGCAGCTCGATCGTCGAGTGGGTGCCGAACAGCTTGATGTTGCCGATGTAGCGGCTGCTGATGTCGCCTTCGTTAGCGATAGCGCCAACGATATGACGAACTTCAACACCGTCATCGCGGCCAACTTCAATGCGGTACAGCTCCATTTCGCCAACGTCGCGACGTTCGCGACGCGGACGATCGCCGCCTTCGCGGTTGTCACGCGCTTCACGCGGGCTGCGGCGGTCATCACGACGATCGTCACGATCGCGGAACTCACGACGCTGCGGACGCGGCGCATCCGGCTGCACGATCAGCGGACGTTCGCCCTGTGCCATTTTCAGCAGCGCAGCGGCCAGCGTTTCCATATCAAGATCGTCCTGCGGAGAAAGTTTCTCCAGCAGCGCGCGATACTGGTCCAGATCGCTGCTTTCCAGCTGCTGCTGTACGCGTCCGGCGAATTTCTCCAGGCGACGGGTGCTCAGCAGTTCTGCGTTCGGCAGTTCCACTTCTGGAATAGTCAGCTTCATGGTGCGCTCAATGTTGCGCAGCAGACGACGCTCACGGTTCTCGACGAACAGAATCGCACGACCGGCGCGGCCCGCGCGGCCTGTACGACCGATACGGTGCACGTAAGACTCGGCATCCAGCGGGATGTCGTAGTTAACGACCAAGCTGATACGCTCAACGTCCAGACCACGCGCCGCAACGTCAGTTGCGATCAGAATATCGAGACGGCCATCTTTCAGACGTTCCAGCGTCTGCTCGCGCAGCGCCTGGTTCATGTCGCCGTTCAGCGCCGCACTGTTATAACCGTTGCGCTCCAGCGCTTCGGCCACTTCCAGCGTCGCGTTTTTAGTACGCACGAAGATAATAGCGGCATCGAAATCTTCCGCTTCCAGGAAACGCACCAGCGCGTCGGTTTTACGACCGTACGCCGTCCAGTAAGACTGGCTGATGTCCGGACGCGTCGTAACGCTGGACTGAATGCGTACTTCCTGCGGATCTTTCATGAAACGCTTGGTGATGCGACGGATCGCTTCCGGCATGGTCGCTGAGAACAGCGCGGTCTGATGACCTTCCGGGATCTGCGCCATAATGGTTTCAACGTCTTCGATGAAGCCCATACGCAGCATTTCATCAGCTTCGTCCAGCACCAGGCCACGCAGGCTGGAGAGATCCAGCGTGCCGCGTTTCAGGTGGTCGAGCAGACGACCCGGGGTGCCCACCACGATTTGCGGGCCCTGACGCAGCGCGCGCAGCTGCACGTCATAACGCTGGCCGCCGTAAAGGGCCACGACGTTGACGCCACGCATATGTTTAGAGAATTCGGTCATCGCTTCTGCAACCTGCACCGCCAGCTCGCGAGTCGGCGCCAGCACCAGGATCTGCGGTGCGCGAAGAGAAGGATCAATGTTGTTTAACAGCGGCAGCGAGAACGCTGCAGTTTTACCACTGCCGGTCTGCGCCATGCCCAGTACATCACGGCCCGCCAGCAGGTGAGGAATACACTCAGCCTGGATCGGAGAAGGCTTAACATAGCCCATGCCGTTCAGTGATTCGAGGATGTCGGCGTTCAGGCCCAGGTCAGCAAAAGTGGTTTGAATATCAGTCATGTAGTACACGTGCCTCTTAGATTGCGGCGGCCAGTCTACATAACTCGTCGTGAAAATTTTCAGTCATTTTCATCAAAAAGTGTGAACCGGCTCAAATTAGAAGTTTCGACGAACAGAAAAGCCCTCATCCCGGAAGATGATGACTTAACGGGTAATTCAGGCAATAAAAGTTCGTCAGCTATTGCTGGTCAGATTCTGATAAATCGTCTTGTGTCTGGCCGAGTTGCGCCAGTTCCAACAATGCGTATCGGTGTTCAACAAAGTTATTGACGTTGTTGGCCACCGCCAGTTTGAACAGCGCTTTCGCGTTGTCCTTCTCCCCCAGACTTAGGTAGTGCTTACCTAAATAGAAGTTGGTTTCACTGAGATGTTCAGCGAGCGAGGTGTTATCCGTTGCGTCTGCCTTGAGACGTTCCATCAGCGTGCTTTCACTGATGTCGCCAAGGTAGAATTCGACAATGTTCCATCCCCATTGATCACGGGCCGCTTTGTCGTAACGCTGCTGCAGCGCAACTTTCGCCTTGTCAGCGTCCATCTCACGTTCGTCGAGATAGAGCCACAGGCTGCGGAAAGGATCGTTGGGATCGTCTTGATAAAACGCCAGCAGATCATCTTGCGCTAACTTGTATCGACCGCCGTAATAGAGGGCGATACCACGGTTTAAATGCGCATAATTGTAAGTTGGATCAAGCTCAAGTACAGAATCAAACGCTTCATAGGCAGCATCAAAATTGCCTGCCTGCGTTAAATATATGCCGAGATAGTTAAACACTTCCGGCATATCTGGTCTTATAGACAGCGCTTGCGAGAAATCGTTCCGCGCCAGTGCTCTCAGACCGAGACTATCATACAACACTCCGCGCTCATATAACAGCTGTGCGCGTTCATCATCGGTAAGGGCGCGACTGGCAAGAATTTGTTCCATGCGCGCCAGAATCACTTCCTGCTGCAGTGTGGGTTGTAGAGGTACTGCAAGAACTTCGTTCTTACGCCAATTGGAGTTGCTGCATCCTGCCAGCGTGATAGCTGTCGCAACAAAACACCAGCGCAAAAAAGGCTTCATTTCCCACTCCCGAATACAAACATTAGGATAACGCTCCTGTCATCCGCCTGCTGTGCACAAGGATTCCCGCCCTCGCGATGACACAAACGCCTCTCCCATCCACAATGGGATAAGGAGAGGCAAACAGGGAATTACTCTGCGTCTGGCGTGCTGGTCACGGCAGCTTCTTCGCCCTGAGGCTTAGACTCTGTCGCTTCTTTGATGCTCAGACGAACGCGGCCCTGACGGTCCACTTCCAGTACCTTAACCGGCACTTCCTGGCCCATCTGCAGGTAGTCAGTCACTTTCTCTACGCGCTTGTCCGCGATCTGAGAAATGTGTACCAGACCTTCCTTGCCGCCGCCGATAGCGACGAAGGCACCGAAGTCAACGATACGGGTGACTTTACCGCTGTAGATACGGCCCACTTCGATCTCGGCGGTGATCTCTTCGATGCGACGAATCGCCTCTTTCGCCTTCAGACCGTCGGTTGCCGCGATTTTCACGGTACCGTCGTCTTCGATTTCGATGGTGGTGCCGGTCTCTTCGGTCAGCGCGCGGATAACGGAACCGCCTTTACCAATCACATCTTTGATCTTGTCTGAATTGATCTTGATGGTGTAAATGCGCGGCGCGAACTCAGAGATTTCCTGACGCGGCGTGCTGATCGCCTGCTCCATCACGCCCAGGATGTGCAGACGCGCACCTTTGGCCTGATTCAGCGCAACCTGCATGATTTCGCGGGTGATGCCTTCGATTTTAATGTCCATCTGCAGCGCGGTGATGCCTTCACGGCTACCGGCTACTTTGAAGTCCATGTCGCCGAGGTGATCTTCGTCGCCGAGGATATCGGAGAGGACCACGAACTTCTCATCTTCTTTTACCAGGCCCATCGCGATGCCCGCAACGGCCGCTTTAATCGGCACGCCGGCATCCATCAGCGCCAGAGAAGCACCGCACACGGAAGCCATAGAAGAAGAACCGTTTGATTCGGTGATTTCAGAAACCACGCGAACGGTGTACGGGAACTCTTCCTGCTTCGGCATCACTGCCAGCACGCCACGCTTCGCCAGACGGCCGTGACCGATTTCACGACGCTTCGGCGAGCCGACCATACCGGTTTCGCCTACCGAGTAAGGAGGGAAGTTGTAGTGGAACAGGAAGCTGTCGGTACGTTCGCCCATCAGCTCATCCAGGTTCTGCGCGTCGCGCGCGGTACCCAGCGTCGCGGCAACCAGCGCCTGCGTTTCGCCACGGGTGAACAGCGCCGAGCCGTGAGTACGCGGCAGCACGCCGGTGCGCACGTCCAGACCACGGATCATATCTTTTTCACGGCCGTCGATACGCGGTTCGCCGTTCAGGATACGGGTACGCACCACGTTCTTTTCCAGGCTGTGAACGATGTCGCCGATTTCAGCGTCGTCCAGCGTTTCATCTTCGGCCAGCAGCGCAGCGATGGTTTCGTCTTTGATGACGCCAACCTGTGCGTAACGCTCTTGCTTGTCGGTGATGCGGTAAGCGTCGCTGATGCGCGCTTCAGCCAGCGCGGCAACGCGTGCGATCAGCGCGTTGTTAGCCGGCTCAGGCTGCCAGTCCCAGCGCGGTTTGCCCGCTTCTGCAACCAGAGAATTGATGTTTTCGATCACAACCTGCTGCTGCTCGTGGCCAAAGACCACTGCGCCCAGCATCTGATCTTCGGTCAGGATGTCCGCTTCGGACTCTACCATCAGTACCGCATTCTGCGTACCGGCAACCACCAGATCCAGACGAGACTGTTTGATTTCGTCAGCGGTCGGGTTCAGCACATACTGGTCGTTGATGTAACCGACGCGCGCGGCGCCGATCGGGCCGTTGAACGGAATGCCTGACAGCGACAGCGCAGCAGAGGCGCCGATCATTGCAACGATGTCCGGGTTAACCTGCGGGTTAACGGAGACTACGGTTGCGATAACCTGAACTTCGTTCACGAAGCCTTCCGGGAACAGCGGACGAACCGGGCGGTCAATCAGACGCGCAATCAGGGTTTCGCCTTCGCTTGGACGACCTTCGCGACGGAAGAAGCTGCCCGGGATACGGCCAGCGGCGTAGGTACGCTCCTGGTAGTTCACGGTCAGCGGGAAGAAGTCCTGACCTGCTTTCGCTTTTTTCTGGCCGACAACAGTAACGAATACGGCGGTGTCGTCCATGCTGGCCATAACGGCTGCGGTGGCCTGGCGCGCCATCATGCCGGTTTCCAGCGTGACGGTATGCTGACCATATTGGAATTTACGTACGATCGGGTTCAGCAAAATGAATTCCTTAACTTCGGGGCAACGCCTTTCTGGCGAGCCATGGATTACCGATCTTCAGCTGCATCCTCGCGACTAATGACAACCTTTAACCGAATCTGCGGTAAAGCCTCTCATTAGCCGCGCGAACCTCTGCAAACGAAGATCACTCACTGCAACAATACATGAGTTTGGTACGGATTGCTGCGCATTGCTCGAAAAAAGGGGCCGTAAAGGCCCCCTTTTCGCGAAACTCGCACGAATCTGATCGCAAGACGCGTTTTTTGCAAAGTCTCTGCACTACATCTTTGATCAGATTCTTCAGACTTAGCGACGCAGACCCAGGCTTTCGATCAGGCTGGTGTAGCGAGCAACGTCTTTACGCTTCAGGTAGTCCAGCAGCTTACGACGCTGAGATACCATGCGCAGCAGACCGCGACGGCTGTGGTGGTCTTTTTTGTGCTCAGAGAAGTGACCCTGCAGGTGGTTAATCTGAGCAGTCAGCAGAGCAACCTGAACTTCAGTTGAACCGCTGTCGTTAGCGCCACGACCGTATTTGGCAACGATCTCTGCTTTAGCTTCTACGCTTAGAGACATAATAAACTCCAGTAATAAATGAATGTATGGGTGCCGATCTCTAATTCAGCTACCCGCTTTAAAGCCGCGCTATTCTACTCTTCGCCCGATAGCAACGCAAATGCGGCGTTGAGCAATGATTACGCGGGGTACTCCACCACCAGACGACGCGGCGCCACGCGCCCGTCATCGGCGATTTCCGCCATCCCGATAAACTTATGCGCATCCCCTTCGGTGACGCGCACCAGTCCCTGCTGCGGTGCATCTGCCGCCTGAACCGGCATGCCCTGTTTGAAAAAGGCAGCAACGGCAGAGGGCAAATTTACCAGAGGAAACGCTTCCGCCGGGCTATCCATTGGCAGCAAAAGCGCGTCGAGCGGCGCGTAATCGGGCGTTTCCGCCGCGTTTACCGTCGCCGCTACGGCCTGCAGCTGTTCCAGCGTCATCATCTTTTCGATCGGGTAGCGCGCCACCTGCAAACGACGCAGCATAATGACATGCGCGCCGCAGCCGAGCTTCTCGCCCAGATCGTCAATAATGGTGCGGATATAGGTGCCTTTGGAAACGTGAATCTCCAGCTCCAGTTCATCACCTTCCCAGCGGATAAACTGCAGTTCGAATACGGTAATCGGACGCGCTTCGCGCGGCACAGTGACGCCTTCGCGCGCGTACTCATACAGTTTTCGGCCCTGATACTTCAGCGCCGAAAACATGGTCGGCACCTGCATCGTCTCGCCGCGGAAGCTCTCCAGCGCCGCGTCGAGTTCGCTCTGGCTAAAGGTCACCGGACGGGTTTCGACGATATTGCCGTCAGCGTCGGAGGTATCGGTACGTTCGCCGAGGCGCGCGATCACGCGATAACGCTTATCCGAGTCGAGCAGATACTGTGAGAATTTGGTGGCTTCGCCGAGGCAAATCGGCAGCATGCCGGTCGCCAGCGGATCGAGCGCGCCAGTATGGCCCGCTTTGTTGGCGTTAAACAGGCGCTTAACTTTTTGCAGCACATCGTTGGACGACGCGCCCTGCTGCTTATCGAGCAGAAACACGCCGTGGACGTCGCGACCGCGACGACGAGGACGACTCATCAGTCCTCCTTGTCATCTTCCGTCGGGTTCTCACCGCGACGCTCGACATCGTTCCTGATAACGTTAGAGACCAGGTTCGACATGCGCATACCTTCAATCAGCGAGTTGTCGTAGAAGAAGGTCAGCTCCGGCACAATGCGCAGACGCATCGCCTTGCCGAGCAGAATACGGATATAGCCAGACGCCTCTTTCAGCGCCTTCAAACCGTTTTTCACCGCATCCTCGTCTTTATCGTTGAGGAAGGTGACAAATACTTTGGCATAAGCGAGATCGCGCGACACTTCCACGCCGGATACCGTCACCATCATGCCGAGACGCGGATCTTTAATCTCGCGCTGCAGAATGATTGCGATCTCTTTTTGCAGCTCCTGCGACACGCGCTGTGGGCGGCCAAATTCTTTCGCCATAATCAACTCTCCAAAATAATTCGGGAGGCCAGCGGCCTCCCAAATTGCAACACATCGTCCAGTGCTTAGTCGATGGTGCGCTTAACTTCAATCACTTCGAACACTTCGATCATGTCGCCAACGCGAACGTCGTTGTAGTTCTTCACGCCGATACCACACTCCATGCCGTTACGCACTTCGTTGACGTCATCTTTGAAGCGACGCAGAGATTCCAGCTCGCCTTCATAGATAACCACGTTGTCGCGCAGTACGCGGATCGGATTGTGACGCTTGATGTTGCCTTCGGTGACCATACAGCCAGCGATCGCGCCGAATTTCGGTGACTTGAACACGTCACGAACTTCAGCCAGACCGATAATCTGCTGTTTGAACTCCGGTGCCAGCATACCGCTCATCGCTGCTTTCACTTCGTCGATCAGATTATAGATGACGGAGTAGTAACGCAGGTCGACGTTTTCAGCATCAATGACGCGACGCGCAGAGGCATCGGCACGCACGTTGAAGCCGAGGATGATAGCGTTGGATGCCGCAGCCAGGGTTGCGTCGGTTTCGGTGATACCGCCCACGCCAGAACCGATAATCTTCACCTTCACTTCGTCGGTGGAGAGTTTCAGCAGCGAGTCGGAGATCGCTTCCACAGAACCCTGGACGTCGGACTTCAGCACGATGTTCAGCTCGGAAACTTCGCCTTCGGTCATGTTGGCGAACATGTTTTCCAGCTTCGCCTTCTGCTGACGTGCCAGTTTGACTTCGCGGAACTTGCCCTGACGATACAGCGCCACTTCACGCGCTTTCTTCTCGTCACGTACAACGGTCGCTTCATCGCCCGCTGCCGGCACGCCGGAGAGACCGAGGATTTCCACCGGAATGGACGGACCCGCTTCCAGCACTTCGCGACCCAGTTCGTCACGCATCGCACGCACACGGCCATATTCGAAGCCGCACAGCACGATGTCGCCTTTGTTCAGGGTACCTTCGCGCACCAGAACGGTTGCTACCGGACCGCGACCTTTATCCAGGAAGGATTCGATCACGACGCCGCTCGCCATACCTTCACGGATAGCGGTCAGCTCCAGCACTTCCGCCTGCAGCAGAATCGCGTTCAGCAGGTCGTCGATACCGGTACCGGCTTTCGCAGAGACGTTGACGAACATGTTTTCGCCGCCCCACTCTTCCGGGATGATGCCGTACTGCGTCAGCTCGTTCTTCACGCGATCCGGATCGGCTTCTGGCTTATCGATTTTGTTGACGGCAACCACCACCGGCACACCCGCCGCTTTCGCGTGCTGGATCGCTTCGATGGTTTGTGGCATCACGCCGTCGTCAGCCGCTACCACAAGGATAACGATATCGGTCGCCTGCGCACCACGTGCACGCATCGCGGTAAACGCGGCGTGGCCCGGGGTGTCCAGGAAGGTGATCATGCCGTTGTCGGTTTCAACGTGGTAAGCACCGATGTGCTGGGTAATGCCGCCCGCTTCGCCAGAGGCGACTTTGGTCGAACGAATGTAGTCCAGCAGGCGCGTCTTACCGTGGTCGACGTGACCCATGATGGTGACGACCGGTGCGCGCGATTCTTGCGCAGCATCGGTATCGCGATCGCTCATTACCGCTTCTTCCAGCTCGTTCTCGCGGCGCAGGATCACTTTATGACCCATCTCTTCCGCTACCAGCTGAGCTGTTTCCTGATCGATCACCTGGTTGATGGTCGCCATCGCGCCCATCTTCATCATCGCTTTGATGACCTGGGAACCTTTCACCGCCATTTTGTTAGCCAGTTCGGCTACGGTGATGGTTTCGCCGATGATAACGTCGCGGTTAACAACCTGAGCAGGTTTGTTGAAGCCTTGCTGCAGCATGCTTGGCTTGCGGTGTTTGCCGCCTTTGCCGCCGCGAATCGCCGCGCGCGCTTCTTCGCGATCGGTTTTGGCTTCGGAATGCTTGTTGCCTTTTTTCGCCGGACGCGCCGCTTTAGCGGTGGTGCGCGCACGCGCGCGGCCCGCTTCAACCTGACGGTCGTTTTCGTCTTCAGCCTGACGGGCATGAGTCGAGGTAGTGACGTGATAGTCGCCTTTATCCTCTTCCTCAGGTTTTTCCCATTCAGCCGATTTCTCTTCAGCCAGGCGGCGCGCTTCTTCAGCAACGCGGCGTGCGTCCTCTTCCAGCTTACGGCGCGCTTCTTCTTCCGCTTTACGCTTCAGTTCAGCCGCTTCCGCTTCGCGACGGGCTTTGTCGGACTGCGCAGCCTTGGTCATATCGTCGGTTTGATGATTCGTCACTTTTTCTTTTTCCGCTGCTTCACGCTTCGCCTTTTCAGCGGCTTCGCGCTTGGCTTTCTCTTCGGCTTCACGTTGCGCTTTTTCTTCAGCTTCGCGACGGGCTTGTTCTTCAGCCTCGCGTTGCGCCTTTTCTTCCGCTTCACGCTGAGCCTGGGCTTCTGCTTCTGCCTGTTCAGCTTCCGCATCACCTTTTACGTAGGTGCGCTTTTTGCGGACTTCGATTTGCACCGATTTACTTTTACCCCCGGTGCCTGGGATATTCAAGGTACTGCGTGTCTTACGCTGCAATGTTAACTTGCTTGAGCCGGTCTGACCATGCTCGCGATTGAGGTGAGACAATAAAGTTTCTTTCTCTTGCTGCGTGACCGCGTCGTTCTCCGACTTGCGGATCCCTGCGTCAGCGAATTGCTGAACCAGGCGATCGACCGGGGTCTGAATCTCTGCGGCCAGCGATTTTACGGTTACATCTGTCATGCTGTTCCTTCCTGTTATTACGCGTCATCGCCGAACCAGCAGATATTTCGCGCGGCCATAATCAGCGCGCCGGCTTGCTCATCATTCAGCCCTTCAATATCCGTCAGATCGTCGACACCTTGCTCGGCGAGATCTTCCAGCGTGCAAACGCCTTTCGCCGCCAGGCGGTACGCCAGCGTACGATCCAGGCCGTCGAGATTCAGAAGATCCTCAGCGGGCTCCTGATTACCACGGCTCTCTTCTTTCGCCAGCGCCAGGGTGGTTAACGCATTTTTGGCTCGTTCACGCAGGGCTTCTACGGTCTCTTCGTCCAGACCATCAACGTCCAGCAGCTCGTTGATCGGCACGTATGCCAGCTCTTCCAGCGAAGAGAAGCCCTCTTCCACCAGTACGGTGGCGAACTCTTCGTCGATGTCGAGATGTTTAGTAAACATATCAATAGCAGCATGCGCTTCGGCCTGGTGTTTCGCCTGCAGATCATCGACGGTCATCACGTTCAGCTCCCAGCCGCTCAGCTGGGAAGCCAGACGCACGTTTTGGCCGTTACGGCCGATCGCCTGAGCCAGATTCCCGGCTTCAACAGCGATATCCATGGTGTGGTTATCTTCATCAACCACGATTGACGCCACGTCGGCCGGCGCCATGGCGTTAATAACAAACTGCGCTGGGTTATCGTCCCACAGTACGATATCGATACGCTCACCGCCCAGCTCGCTTGATACGGCCTGTACGCGCGCGCCGCGCATACCGACGCAGGCGCCAACCGGATCGATACGTTTGTCATTGGTTTTCACCGCAATTTTAGCGCGTGAGCCCGGATCGCGAGCCGCCGCTTTAATTTCGATGACTTCTTCGCCGATCTCTGGCACCTCGATGCGGAAAAGTTCGATTAGCATTTCGGGTTTAGAACGGGTCACGAACAGCTGCGCACCGCGCGCTTCCGGACGTACGGCGTAGAGAACGCCGCGAATACGGTCGCCCGGACGGAAGTTTTCACGCGGCAGCATATCTTCGCGCAAAATCACCGCCTCGGCGTTGCTGCCGAGATCGAGAGTGATATTGTCGCGATTCACTTTTTTCACCACGCCGGTGATGATTTCGCCTTCGTGCTGGCGGAACTGATCGACCACCATCGCACGCTCAGCTTCGCGCACTTTCTGCACGATAACCTGCTTCGCGGTCTGGGTGGTGATACGGTCAAAGGTGACCGATTCGATCTGATCTTCAACGTAATCGCCCAGATTGAACGCTTCATCCTCGAAGCGGGCTGCTTCCAGCGTGATCTCGCGCGTCGGCTGCGTGACTTCTTCTACGATTTCCCAACGGCGGAAGGTGTCAAAGTCGCCGCTTTTGCGATCGATGCTGACGCGAACGTCAATCTCTTGCTCATACTTCTTCTTGGTCGCAGTTGCCAGCGCGCTCTCCAGCGCTTCGAAGATTTTCTCACGCGGCAGGGCTTTTTCGTTAGAAACGGCTTCTACAACAGCTAAGATCTCTTTGTTCATCCTGGTTAGCCTCAATCCGGACTTTTAAAAGTGGGGGACCAGGTTCGCTTTCTGAATATTACTCAGCGCGAACACCTCATCTTTACCCTCAACGGTCACCGTCACCATCTCGCCTTCGACTGACTTGATGATGCCCTGCCATTTGCGACGGTTCTGTACCGCCATGCGCAGGACCAGACTGACTTCTTCGCCTGTAAACCGCACATAGTGTTCCGCGGTAAACATGGGGCGATCCAGTCCCGGTGAGGAGACTTCAAGGTTGTAAGCCACGGTGATGGGATCTTCCACATCCAGCACTGCGCTTACCTGGTGGCTGACATCCGCGCAATCATCGACATTGATGCCATCTTCACTATCAATATAGATGCGCAGGGTTGATGTGCGACCACGAACGAATTCAATACCGACCAGTTCATAGCCGAGCGCTTCTACCGGAGCCGATACCAACTCTGTCAATTTTTGCTCTAATGTGGACAAGCCCACCCCCAAGACATAAAAAAAGGGCTTAATAGCCCAGTGTTGCGATTTCCTGATAACAAAAAACCCCGAAAATTCGGGGCTTTTTGTGACTGGACCCTGTACGCCGCTAAGCGGCTCGGCACCGTCCAGAAGAATTTTTTTCAAAACTCGCTGCGATGCGCCCGTCGATGCACACAGTATATTTGAAAAAGAACTCTAAGGGAAAGTGGTTGCGGGGGCCGGATTTGAACCGACGACCTTCGGGTTATGAGCCCGACGAGCTACCAGGCTGCTCCACCCCGCGTCCGAAAACGTGACGAATGTTACGCCGATCTTGCGATTTTTGCAAGTAAAACTCAGATTTGGTACCGAGGACGGGACTTGAACCCGTAAGCCCAATCGGGCACTACCACCTCAAGGTAGCGTGTCTACCAATTCCACCACCTCGGCACTTTTCAGACCGCGACTTGAATCTGTCGCGTCGCAAGCATGACGAACTTATTTCGGGATATCGTTACCCGGCGTTGCCGGTTGTGCAGGCTGAGTCGATTGCGTTGACTGAGCCGGCGCTGACAGATTTTCCCACTCGCTTCCTTTTGAAGTCTTATTGGTGTTCAGGTTACCCAGAATCAGGCTGATGATGAAGAACAGCGCCGCGAGAATGCCGGTAGTGCGAGTCATAAAGTTACCTGAACCCGTAGAACCGAACAGCGTTGCGGATGCGCCTGCACCGAATGAGGCTCCCATATCAGCGCCTTTACCTTGCTGCAGCATAATCAGACCCACAAGGGCGATGGCCACAATAAGGAAAATAACTAAAAGAGCTTCGTACATAATCAACCTGTTTCCTTGCGCGATAACCGCACAGTTAAGCTTCAGCCAGTATAGATGGGCCGTGTCGTCATCACCCATCAGAAGCGGGTGTGAATACTAACCAAAGGCGCATACCTCTGCAAGTGCAATTTTCTTTAACGCGACTGACTGCGGAAAAAAGCGCCATCATGATGATTTTAACGGCGGATCGGCGTAAAAACCGCCGCCGTTAGCTCCTTAAACCGCTTTCACCTGCTCGGCGATCCGGTGCGCCAGCTCGGTGACCTGTGCTTCATTTTCCCCTTCGACCATAACGCGGATCAGCGGCTCGGTGCCCGATTTACGCAGCAGCACGCGTCCACGTCCGCCCAGGGTCTTCTCAACTTCCGCCGTTACGCTTTTCACCGTTTCATTCTCCAGCGGGTCGCCGGAGCCGCTGAAGCGCACGTTAACCAGCACCTGCGGCAGCATTTTCATGCCGCTGCACAGGTCGTGCAGGCTCATATGGTTGCGCACTATTGCAGTGAGCACTTGCAAACTTGCCACGATGCCGTCGCCGGTGGTGGTTTTATCCAGCAGGATAACGTGCCCGGAGTTCTCCGCGCCGAGACGCCAGTTTTTCTCCTGCATTTTCTCCAGCACGTAGCGGTCGCCCACTTTCGCCCGCGCAAAAGGAATACCAAGCTGCTTAAGCGCCAGCTCCAGGCCCATATTGCTCATCAGCGTGCCAACCACGCCCCCGCGCAGCTGGCCCTGACGCAGCCCCTCGCGCGCGATAATATAAAGGATCTGGTCGCCATCGACTTTTTCGCCCAGGTGGTCGACCATCATGATACGGTCGCCGTCGCCGTCATAAGCCAGGCCGAGATCGGCCTTCTCTGCCAGCACGCGCTGTTGCAGCATACGCAGATCGGTCGCGCCGCACTCTTTGTTGATATTCATGCCGTCGGGCTGCGTGGCGATAGCGATTACGGTCGCACCCAGCTCGCGCAGCACGTTTGGCGCGATGTGATAGGTCGCGCCGTTGGCGCAGTCGACCACGATTTTCAGGCCGTTGAGGCTCAGCTCGCTGGGAAAAGTGCCCTTGCAGAACTCAATGTAACGGCCAGCGGCGTCCACGATACGGCTGGCGCGGCCCAGTTCGGCGGACTCTACGCAGGTCAGCGGCTTCTCCATCTCCAGCTCAATCGCCTCTTCGACTTCATCCGGCAGCTTAGTGCCCTCAGCAGAGAAGAATTTGATGCCGTTATCGTCAAACGGGTTATGCGAGGCGGAGATAACGATGCCCGCTTCGGCGCGGAAGGTGCGCGTCAGATAGGCAATCGCAGGCGTCGGCATCGGGCCGGTAAACGCGGCGGAGAGGCCTGCCGCCGCCAGACCCGCTTCCAGCGCCGACTCCAGCATATAGCCGGAAATGCGCGTGTCTTTGCCGATCAGCACCTTTCTTGAGCCGTGGCGCGCCAGTACTTTGCCCGCCGCCCAGCCCAGCTTCAGGACAAAATCTGGGGTGATCGGCGCTTCGCCAACCTTGCCGCGAATGCCATCTGTACCGAAATATTTACGATTACTCATGCCTTAATTATCCTTTTGCTCTCCGTGTCGCTTCGACAACGCGCATCGCCTCGACCGTCTCTTTAACATCATGTACGCGAATGATCTGCGCGCCCTGCATGGCGGCAATCACGGCGCAGGTCAGGCTGCCTGTCAGGCGCTGCGACGGCCCAACGTTCAGCAGTTGACCAATCATGGATTTACGCGACATACCCACCAACAGCGGCAGCTCAAAACGGTGAAAATGGCTGAGGTGGGCCAGTAGCTCATAGTTGTGGCTGAGATTCTTACCGAAACCGAAGCCAGGGTCGAGCAGCAGATGTTCTTTTTTAATGCCCGCTGCCTGGCAGCGCGCAATTTGAGCCTCGAAGTAAGCGTCCACTTCGCTGACGACATCGTGATACTCAGGCGCCTGCTGCATGGTGCGCGGCTCGCCCTGCATATGCATCAGGCAAACCGGCAGGTCAGCCGCAGCAGCAGCTTCCAGCGCGCCAGGCTCTGACAGCGAACGGATATCATTGATGATGTGAGCGCCTGCTCGCGCTGCTTCCCGGATGACCTCAGCTTTAGAGGTATCGACCGATATCCACACTTCAAAACGCTGCGCAATCGCCTCCACGACCGGGATCACGCGCGCCAGTTCCTCTTCGACGCTGACCTCATCCGCGCCTGGCCGGGTCGATTCGCCGCCAACGTCGATAATCGTTGCGCCTGCGTTAACCATTTCATTGGTGTGCGTCAGCGCCTCTACCAGAGAGTTATGTTTTCCACCATCGGAGAAGGAGTCCGGCGTGACATTCAAAATACCCATCACATGGGGAAACGATAAATCGAGATGGGCATCACGGGCGTACAACTTCATAGGGGAAATCTCCTCTGATTACCTGATAACGGATGTAAAAAACCCCGGACCAGCCGGGGTTTTTGCAAGGGTGAACAGAACCCTGTTATTTATCGAACTGCTCTGACATGGTGTTGCCAGGATTCGGCGTGCGCGGTTCATCAACCGGACGCGGCGCCTTCGGCGTACCGTTGCTGTCAGAGTTGCTGCCTGGATCTTCCCAACCCGCTGGCGGACGCACTTCGCGGCGCGCCATCAGGTCGTCGATCTGCGGAGCATCAATGGTTTCATACTTCATCAGCGCGTCTTTCATCGCGTGAAGGATGTCCATGTTTTCGCTCAGAATACGGCGAGCACGCTGGTAGTTGCTGTCGATCAGATGCTTAACTTCCTGATCGATAATACGCGCGGTTTCATCGGACATGTGTTTCGCTTTCGCCACAGAGCGGCCCAGGAACACTTCGCCCTCTTCTTCCGCATACAGCAACGGACCCAGTTTTTCCGAGAAGCCCCACTGCGTCACCATGTTGCGCGCCAGGTTAGTGGCCACTTTGATGTCGTTAGAGGCGCCGGTGGAAACGTGTTCCGCACCGTAGATAATCTCTTCAGCCAGACGGCCGCCGTACAGGGTCGAAATCTGGCTCTCCAGCTTCTGACGGCTGGCGCTAATCGCATCGCCTTCAGGCAGGAAGAAGGTTACGCCCAGCGCACGTCCGCGCGGAATAATCGTTACCTTGTGCACCGGATCGTGTTCCGGTACCAGACGGCCGATAATCGCGTGGCCCGCTTCGTGATATGCGGTGGATTCTTTCTGCGCTTCCGTCATCACCATGGAGCGGCGTTCCGCACCCATCATGATTTTGTCTTTCGCTTTCTCGAATTCAACCATCGATACCACGCGCTTGTTGCCGCGTGCGGCAAACAGTGCCGCTTCGTTCACCAGGTTAGCCAGATCCGCACCGGAGAAGCCCGGCGTACCGCGCGCGATGATGCCTGCGTCGATATCGGTCGCCAGCGGTACGCGGCGCATATGCACTTTCAGAATCTGCTCACGGCCGCGCACGTCCGGCAGACCAACGACGACCTGACGGTCAAAGCGGCCTGGACGCAGCAGCGCCGGGTCGAGAACGTCTGGACGGTTAGTCGCAGCGATGACGATAATGCCTTCATTGCCTTCAAAACCATCCATCTCAACCAGCATCTGGTTCAGGGTCTGCTCACGCTCATCGTGACCGCCACCGAGACCTGCGCCGCGCTGACGACCGACGGCGTCGATCTCATCGATAAAGATGATGCAGGGAGCCGCTTTCTTCGCCTGTTCGAACATGTCACGCACGCGAGATGCGCCGACGCCCACGAACATTTCCACGAAGTCAGAACCGGAAATGGTGAAGAACGGCACTTTCGCTTCGCCTGCGATAGCCTTCGCCAGCAGGGTTTTACCGGTACCCGGCGGGCCTACCATCAGCACGCCCTTGGGAATTTTACCGCCCAGCTTCTGGAAACGGCTCGGTTCGCGCAGATACTCGACCAGCTCACCGACTTCCTCTTTCGCTTCGTCGCAGCCTGCCACGTCAGCGAAAGTGGTTTTGATCTGATCTTCCGTCAGCATACGGGCTTTGCTCTTGCCAAAGGACATCGCGCCTTTGCCGCCGCCGCCCTGCATCTGACGCATAAAGAAGATCCACACGCCAATCAGCAGCAGCATCGGGAACCAGGAGATAAAGATCGAAGCCAGCAGGCTCGGTTCTTCCGGCGGTTCGCCAACTACTTTGACGTTTTTGGTCAACAGGTTATCGAGTAACTTGGGATCATTGACAGGAATGTAGGTCGTGTATTTATTACTGTCTTTCTTGATTACGTTAATCTCACGCCCGTTAATACGTGCCTCGCGGACCTGATCCTGGTTCACTTCCGACAGGAAGGTTGAATAATCAACCCTACGGCCATTCGACTCGCTGGGCCCAAAGCTCTGGAATACTGACATCAGCACGACCGCGATGACTAACCAGAGAATCAGGTTTTTCGCCATGTCACTCAAGGGATTAACCTCATATTACAACGGTGTTAACAGACAGCGTAGGGTACTATATATCCTTCATACATGGAATCGCGGCTGGTGGGCTGCAACTTCATCAATTGGGCTATAGTTTGCGCCCTGTCGCCACAATGTACACTTCGCGCGAACGTGATCGCGAAGCGTCCGGCTTACGAATTTTCACTTTCGTAAACAGGGAGCGAATTTCCCGCAGGTATTCATCGAAGCCATCTCCCTGAAACACTTTCACTACAAAACTGCCGCCCGGCGCCAGGATATCCCGACACATTTCGAGCGCCAGTTCAACCAAATACATCGACCGGGGAATATCTACGGCCGGCGTCCCGCTCATGTTGGGCGCCATATCTGACATCACCACCTGCACTTTTTGATCGCCTACGCGATCGAGCAGCGCCTTAATCACCGATTCTTCACGAAAATCGCCCTGAAGGAAATCGACGCCGACGATAGGATCCATCGGCAGAATATCGCAGGCGATAATGCGTCCCGAAGAGCCAATTTGCTGCACCACATACTGTGACCAGCCGCCGGGTGCCGCCCCCAGATCTACCACGGTCATACCGGGTTTGAAAAGCTTGTCACCCTGTTGTATTTCATCAAGTTTAAACCAGGCGCGCGAACGCAACCCTTTTTTCTGTGCCTGTTGCACATATTTATCGCTAAAGTGTTCCTGTAACCAGCGGCTGGAGCTGGCCGAACGCTTTTTACCCGTCATAATTTTCTCAACTAAATCGTCATCGCAGCGATAAACCTGCACGCAATGGGTTGCGTTGATTTGGTGATAACCCCGAGATGGCGGTAGAATGAACCGTTTTCAATCCCTGAGTAAGCAAAAAATACGATGAATCTAAGTACCAAACAAAAACAGCACCTTAAAGGCCTCGCCCATCCACTGAAACCGGTGGTGATGCTGGGCGGCAACGGCCTGACCGAAGGCGTGCTGGCCGAAATCGAATCCGCACTGGAACATCACGAACTGATTAAGGTGAAAATCGCCTCGGAAGATCGTGAAACCAAACAGCTGATCGTTGAGGCTATCGTGCGTGAAACCAAAGCCAGCAACGTGCAGGTAATCGGTAAAACGCTGGTGCTGTATCGCCCTTCTAAAGAGAGCAAGATCTCTCTGCCGCGCTAATGCGCGCGCCGTAAAACCGGCCAGAGAAAGTGCCATGCTCCCGCATGGGTTAAAAGGCCGCATCGCGGCCTTTTCCATTCTTTACATAATGCTTCGACGCTTTTCAAAGCGTAGCTGTCCCTTAAAGGTATTCCACTTTAAGGATTTCATACTCAACATCGCCGCCCGGGGTTTTGATGATGGTCACATCGTCCACCTCTTTTCCTACCAGACCGCGCGCCATCGGCGAGTTAACGGAAATCAAATTTTGCTTAAAATCCGCTTCGTCATCGCCCACGATGCGATAGGTCGACTCTTCGTCGGTATCGGTATTGAGTACGGTTACGGTCGCGCCGAAGATCACGCGGCCATTGTTCGGAATGGCGGTCACGTCGATAACCTGCGCGTTAGAGAGCTTGGCTTCGATCTCCTGAATACGGCCTTCGCAAAACCCCTGCTCTTCGCGAGCGGCATGGTACTCGGCGTTCTCTTTCAGATCGCCGTGTTCGCGCGCTTCAGCGATTGAGGCGATGATACGCGGGCGTTTGACGGTTTTCAGTTCGTTCAGCTCTTCGCGCAGCTTTTCGGCGCCCCTTAACGTCATCGGAATCTGATTCATTTAAGCTCCTCGCTCTCTTTCCTGTTTTAACGGCGTCATCCTGACCAGTGTCCACAGAAAAACCGGTTCTGCAGGGCCTGACCCTCGTTTTGCAAATAAAAGAATCCTGACCCGGAAAAGGTTCCAGGCCAGAAAGTGGTTTTGCATTTTGATACGTATTTTAACCCAGAGTTCCCTGCTGGTCATCGTTTACTTTGCACCACTGCGGGACGTAGTATTGACGGCTTCACCTGCCAGTTACCGCGAGATTATGCGATTTTCACGACTTGTTACCGGACTAACCTGTGCGTTTATGCTGCAGGCACAAGCAGCGCCCGTAGATGAATACATGCAGTATCTGCCTGATGGCACCAATCTGGCGTTGATGGTGCAGAAAGTGGGTGCCAGCGCCCCGATAATCGATTATCACGGCAAACAGATGGCGTTGCCCGCCAGTACCATGAAGGTGATTACCGCGCTGGCGGCGCTGCTGGAGCTGGGCGGTGACTACCGCTTTCAGACCACGCTGGAGACCAAAGGCGCCATCAGCGATGGCACGCTAAACGGCGATCTGGTGGCGCGTTTTGCCGGCGATCCTACGCTGGGCCGTCAGGATCTGCGCAATATGGTCGCCGCGCTAAAGAAGCAGGGCGTAACCCATATTAAAGGCAACCTGGTGATCGACACCTCGGTGTTCGCCAGCCATGACATGGCACCGGGCTGGCCGTGGAACGATCTGACGCAGTGCTTCAGCGCGCCGCCGGGCGCAGCGATTGTGGATAAAAACTGCTTCTCTGTCTCGCTCTATAGCGCCAGCACCCCAGGCGAAACCGCCTTTGTGCGCATCGCCTCTTACTATCCCGCTCATATGTTCAGCCAGGTGCGCACGATTGGCCGCAACAGCGGCGAAGGGCAATATTGCGAACTCGACGTGGTGCCAGGCGAACTTAACCGCTATACGCTGACCGGCTGTATGCGCCAGCGCGCGGAACCGCTGCCGCTGGCGTTCGCGGTACAGGATGACGCTGCCTGGGCTGGCGAGATCCTGAAGCAGGAGCTGCGCCAGGCCGATATCGATTACAGCGGCCATCTGGTGCGCCAGACGCAGGTCACTTCGCCGGGCACCGTACTGGCGTCGACCCAGTCGGCACCGCTGCATTCGCTGTTGCATACTATGCTGAAAAAGTCGGACAACATGATTGCCGATACGGTATTCCGCACCATCGGCCATCACTATTTCAACGTGCCTGGCACCTTCCGCGCCGGTTCGGACGCTGTCCGCCGCATCCTGCGCGAGAAAGCCAACATTGATTTAGGCAACAGTATCCAGGTTGATGGTTCGGGGCTGTCGCGCCACGATCTGATCGCGCCCGATACCATGATGCAGGTGCTGCAGTACATTGCGAAAAACGACGCGACGCTGGACTACATCTCCATGCTGCCGCTGGCGGGCCATGACGGCACGCTGCAGTATCGCGGCGGTCTGCATGAGGCGGGCGTCGACGGCAAAGTTTCAGCCAAAACCGGCTCTTTGCAGGGCGTCTATAATCTGGCGGGCTTTATTACCACCGCCAGCGGCGCGCGCGTCGCCTTTGTGCAATACCTGTCAGGCTATGCCGTACCGCCGCAGGATCAACGCACGCGGCGCGTTCCGCTGGTACGCTTTGAGAGCCGACTCTATCGGGATATCTATCAGAACAATTAGCGCATGAAAATATTGATCGTTGAGGACGATGTACTGCTGCAGGCGGGCCTGACTCAGGCCCTGAGCAGCCAGGGTTACGCCGTTGACTGCGCCGCCAGCGCCGCCGAGGCGGATGCGTTGCTGCACAGCGCGCAGTACAGCCTGATCGTGCTGGATCTCGGCCTGCCGGATCGCGACGGTGGCGATCTGCTGCGTCAGTGGCGGCGATCCGGCGTCGACCTGCCGGTGCTGATCCTGACCGCGCGCGATGCACTCCAGGATCGCGTGGAAGGACTCGACGCCGGCGCCGACGACTATCTGGTTAAGCCGCTGGCGCTGGTAGAGCTGCAGGCGCGCGTGCGCGCGCTGATCCGCCGCTATCAGGGTCACAGCGATAACCTGCTGCGCCAGGGCGATCTGACGCTCAACCTCTCTTCGCAACAGGTGCTGCTGGAGAACCAGCCGCTCGACGTCACGCCCAAGGAGTTCGCGCTGCTGACGCGTCTGCTGATGCGCATTGGACAAAACGTGCACCGCGAAACCCTGCAGCAGGATCTCTACAGCTGGCAGGATGATACCGGCTCTAACACGCTGGAAGTGCATATTCATAATCTGCGTCGCAAGCTGGGCAAGGACCGGATTAAAACCGTACGCGGCGTCGGCTATCGTCTGGAGAACCGCGAATGAACAGTATGCGTCAGCGCTTACTGATTATGCTGGCGCTGATTCTGCTGACCTGCCAGATCATGAGCGCGTTCTGGCTGTGGCACGAAAGCCGTGAACAGATCGGCTTTCTTGTTAACGAAACCCTCTCCGCTAAGGCGCGCAACGATCGCGTTGAAAATGAGATCCGCGAAGCGATCGCCTCGCTGCTGCTGCCCTCTGTCGTGATGGTCGGCCTGACGCTGGTGCTCTCTTTCTGGGCAATTAGCTGGATCGTGCGTCCGCTCCGCGCGCTGCAGACCAGCCTGGCGCAGCGCTCCGCCGATAACCTCACGCCGCTCGACATTCATTCCGATATGGAAGAGATCGTCTCGGTTACCGGCGCAATTAATCAGCTGCTGGCGCGCCTTGACCATACGCTGCAGCAGGAACGTCTGTTTACGGCAGACGCAGCCCATGAGCTGCGCACGCCGCTCGCCGGCCTGCGCCTGCATCTTGAGCTGTTGCAGCAGCAGGGCGTGCCGCACAGCGAGATGCTGGTGGCGCGCATCGATCAGCTGATGCACACCGTTGAACAGCTGCTGATGCTGGCGCGCGCCAGCCAGGCGCTGGCCAGCGGGCTTGCGCAGCCTGTTCACTGGCTGACTGAAATCCTCCAGCCGCTGCAGCCAGAGATGCGAGAGCTAGTCGATGCGCGCCAGCAGCAGATTATCTGGCCGAAAAAAGCGGTAGCGCAAAGCCAGGGCGAGCCGGTATTGCTGCGTCTGCTGCTGCGCAACCTGCTGGAGAATGCGTCGCGCTACAGCCCAACGGGCAGCCTGATAGAGATAACCCTGGAAGAGAGTGACAGCCACATTATTCTCAGCGTTATTGATGAGGGGCCGGGCATCGATCCCGAGGCGGCGGAAGAGTTGACTAAAGCGTTTCGCCGTCGCGATCAGCGCTACGGCGGCAGCGGTCTGGGACTGAATATTGTCCTGCGCATTTTGCAGATGCACTACGGCGAGCTGAAGTTAATCAATCGCAGCGATCGCAGCGGGCTGATTGCCCGCTGCGTACTGCCGTTGCGTCTTAACTGATCAGAAATGGGTATTCAGGCTGACATAATAAGTACGGCCTGATTCATTGTAGGTATTCGCGCCCGCGCCATAGAGATAAGCGCCCGTCGTGGAATTGCCGGTGGTCTGCGCGTTGCCCTGCCGGTAGTGACGCTTGTCAAACAGGTTGTCGATACCGACCGTTACGCTGGCGTATTTATTCACGTCATAGGTGCCGCTTAGCCCGATGATGGAGTAAGGACTTACCTGTTTCGTCGCGCTGCCGGTTACGGCATTGCCTTTGTAGTCATACTTTTTCGGTACCTGTTTGCCGTACCAGGTGAAGGTGGTTTGCAGCGACAGATCCTGCGTCGCCTGCCAGCTCAGCGTGGAGTTGAGCGTGTATTTAGGAATAATCGACAGGCGATCGCCGGTCTCTTTATTCTTGCTCTGCAGCATGTACGTGAAGTTGTTATTCCACGCGATGCTGTCAGTCACAGGAACGTTCACCGTTCCTTCCAGCCCCTCGACCACCGCTTTCGGCACGTTCTCCCACTTATAGATGTCAGTGGTGCCGTTAGAGGCTTTGCCGGACGGCGCATAACCCGCCTCAATCTTGTTGCGGTAGTCGTTGCGGAACCAGGTCAGCCCTGCCTGATAACCTTCATGCTTCCACTCCAGCCCAATCTCTTTGTTGATGCTGTTTTCCGCTTTCAGATCGCTGTTGCCCTGCAGATAGCAGGAGCCGGTGCTGGCGGCGCAGCCCTGCCCTTTGCTGTAGAGCAGATAGTTCGGGTTGGTCTGGTAGAGGCTCGGCGCTTTATAGGCGCGGCCGATGCCCATCTTCAGCGTAAAGTCATCGCCCAGGCCCTGAGACAGATTAAGCGACGGGCTCCAGTTATCGCCGACGATTGAGTGGTGATCGAAGCGCAGGCTGGGCGTCAGCATAGTGCTGTCGGTCAGCTCCAGATTGTCTTCGGCGAACATTGAGAAGATCTCCGCCTGCGAATAGGGGCTGCGCCCGCTGCTGGAGATGCCGGGCACCGCGCCGTCAGAGGCGGTCTGGGTGGTGGATGAGGGATCTTTCATACGCTGCTGGTTCCACTCGACGCCAAGGGTGGCGGTCTGGTTCACCAGCAGTTCGAACGGCACGCTGATTTCGCTATGCAGCAGCACATCGTTCAGCTCAATCGTATTGAAGCCGCTGTTAGAAAAGATGCCTTCGGTGCCGCCGGCCAACCCTTCGTTGATGCGTGAGTTGCGCGTATTTTCATAACGCGCGTAGCTGTTGGTGCTGACGCCGTTATCCCAGGCGCCGGTCCACTTCACCGCAAAGTTCTGGCGGTAGAGCCGGTTGGTCTCTTTGCCATAGAAGCTTTTCACCAGATCGCTGGTATTGGTGTTCTGGGTATCGCCGGAGTAGAGATTGCCCTGGCGGCTATAGCCCGCCTGAAACTCCAGCGCCTGCATCGGCGCGAACGCCCAGCGCAGCATGGCGTTAATATCCTTATCGATTACCCCTTCGCGACCCGCCGGATAGCTTCCGGCGTAGGTACCGGTACGTTCCGCCGCATGCCCTTCGTTGATGTCGTAAGCGTCCGCCTGGGTTTTCGCCAGGTTGCCATAGAGACGGAAGCTGACATCATCGCCCAGCGGCCCTTCCAGACTGAAGTTAGTGCGCCGGGTCGCGCCCTCTTCTTTATGCTCAGGCACGTTGTAGTAGGCGTTCCAGGAACCATGCCACTGCTGGTCGTCATATTTTTTGGTGATGATATTCACCACGCCGCCCGCCGCGCCGTTACCGTAGCGCACCGCCGCCGGGCCGCGGATGACGTCGATGCGTTCGATCATCTCCGGCGGCACCCAGTTGGTATCGCCGCGCGTGTCACGCTCGCCGCGCCAGCCCAGACGCACCGAGTTACGGCTGGAGACCGGGATGCCATCTATCAGAATCAGGGTGTTTTCCGGCCCCATGCCGCGAATATCGATCTGGCGATTATTGCCGCGCTGGCCGCTGGTGGAGTTGCCGGTCAGGTTGACGCCCGGCATGGTGCGAATAATTTCCGACACGTCGCGCGCAGGCGGGCGCTTTTTAATCTCGTCGGCGGTGATAGTCGAAACGCCTGGCGCCTGCAGATTCTGCTGCGCCGCGCTGACTACCAGCGTGTCGCCGCCGCTGGAAGCAGAGGTAGTGCTGCTGTCTGCGGCCTGTACGCTGGTAGCAGTCAGGCCGAGTTCAATCAAAATGGCTAATGACAAACGGGATAATTTAAGCATTTTTATGTTCCTGGATTGCCAGCAGAAACCTGTTCGTCTCCTGCGGGCGCGCCGGTGAAAGAGTCTTTCCTTGCAAGCAAGCATTCCAGCCGCACCCAGGCTTTCCATCGCGGAACATCCGTCTGACAACACAGGCTAATGAGGCTGGCGGAACGCGCGCGCTCCTGATGTCGGAGCGGGAAACACCCTATTGCAAATGCAAATAATTATCAATAGTATTATTCATAACATCTGTGAAACTTTGCGCGCATCTGGCCCAGTAAATACTCTATTTATGACGTGGTTAACCAACGAAACCGGCAGTGAATCCTGGTGGCACACCTTAAGGCAGCAGGGTCTTCCCTTAATTGAACTGGTCGGTAACGGCGAATGTGGCGTGACCTTTTTCTGGCGCGATCCGCAGGGGAGTGAAGCCACCTCCCCTGTCCGCCGCGTCTGGATCAATATTACCGGCGTCACCGACCATCATCAGCGCACAACGCCCCGCTCGCTCAGCCGTATTGCAGGCACCGACGTCTGGTTCTGGCGCACGCAGCTTCCCGCCAGCTGGCGCGGCAGCTACTGCCTGATACCCGACAGCGATCCCGCCTCATTTGCGGGCGAGCCAGATATGCAGACCCTGCGCGCCTGGTGGAGCAAGAAGTTTCCCACCGCGCAGAACGATCCGCTAAATCCGCTGCGCGGCTGGGCGGGCGGGCGCGGTATGCGTGTGTCGCCGCTGCATCTGCCCGAAGCGCCCGAACAGCATGTCTGGCAGGCGGTGGACAGCGGCTGCGCGCCTGTGCTGCCATTGCAGCACTATATCTGGCAGAGCGCGCGCCTCGGCAATCACCGTTCAGTGTGGGTCTACGCGACCGGCGAGGCACAGCCGAGCGAGCGCCCGCTGGCGCTGCTGCTGGATGGTCAGTTCTGGGCCAACAGCATGCCGATCGCCTGGCCGCTACAGCAGTTGACCGACGCCGGCGAACTACCGCCGGCGGTCTACGTCATGATCGATATCATCGATCGCGAACATCGCAGCCGCGAGCTGACCTGCAATGCCGATTTCTGGCTGGCCCTGCAGGAAGAGCTGCTGCCGCAGCTGCAGGGTTGGGCGCCGCATCGCGCCAGCGCCGCCGAGACGCTGGTGAGCGGGCAGAGTTTTGGCGGGCTGTCATCCGTCTGGGCGGCGCTTAACTGGCCGCACCATTTCGGCGGCGCCATCAGCCTTTCCGGCTCGTTCTGGTGGCCGGAGCGCGGCCAGGCCAACGGCAGGCTGATCCAGCAGCTGCAGCAGGGCGACTACCGTCTTTCGCCGTCGCGCTTCTATCTGGAAGCCGGACGCCGCGAGCATCTGATCTTTAAAGCAAACCAACAACTCCAACAAGACCTCTCCGCAGCGGGACATCAGGTCATTTTCCACCCGGTCGACGGCGGCCACGACGCGCTCTGCTGGCGCGGCGGGCTGCTCAATGGACTGAAAGCAATGTGGCAGCATCTTCTTTAAATCGCCTGGCTAGCCCGGCTGTTGCGGGCAGGAGACCGATATGCAACCTAATCCTTTTGACGATCCGCAGCAGGATTGTCTCGTGCTGATAAACGCTTGTCAGCAATACAGCCTCTGGCCTGCTTTCCGCGCGCTGCCCGCCGGCTGGCGCAGCGTATTCGGCCCCCGGCCGCAGGCGGAATGTCTGAGCTGGCTCAATGCAAACTGGCGCGATATTCGCCCGGCTTACCCGAACGCGAACCGGAGCGACCATGTCTGAGACCCTGATGAATCCCCTTCATACCGACCAGAAAATCCTGCCGCTGGTTGCGGCGCAGCCCGGCATCTGGATGGCCGATCAGCTGTCGCAACAGACTAACGCCTATGCGGTCGCGCATTTTGTCGAGCTGCGCGGCGAGCTGGACAGCGCGCTGCTGCGCAAGGCGATCGTCGCCGGAATGCAGGAGGCCGATACGCTGAATATGGCCTTTGGCGAACGTGAGGGTGAAGCGGTGCAGTGGCTGTCGCCGCAGGCCTTTACGCTGCCTGAGGTTGTCGATTTGCGCCAGGAGGCGGATCCAGAAGCCGCCGCGCGCGCCCTGATGCGCGCCGACATGTCCGGCGATCTGCGCGTGCTGAGCGGCGCGCCGCTGTGGCATCACCAGCTGATGCGCCTCGGCGAGCAGCACTGGTTCTGGTATCAGCGTTATCACCACCTGGTGGTAGACGGCTTTAGCTTTACCGCCCTGACGCGCCGCATCGCCAACCTCTACAGCGCGTGGATGCGCAACGAAACGCCGGAGCCGACCCCGTTTGTGCCTTTTAGCGACGTGGTTGAGGAGTACCAGCGCTATCAGGCGTCGCCGACCTGGCAGCGAGACCGCGACTTCTGGCGTGAGAAGAGCGCGCAGCTGCCGCCGCCCGCCACCCTTTCCGCACTGCCGCTGGCTGGACAGAGCGCCAGCACCGCGCTGCTGCGCCACGCTTTCTCGCCAGACCGCGCGCTTTTCCAGACGCTGACGCAGCAGATGGCCGTCAGCGCGGCCGACGCCGCCTTTGCGCTGGTGGCGCTCTGGCTGGCGCGCCTGAGCGGCCAGAATGATTTCGCCGCAGGCTTTATTTTTATGCGCCGCATCGGCTCGGCGGCGCTCTGCGCCACCGGCCCGGTGATTAACGTGCTGCCGATGGCGGTGCACTACGATCCCGCTCAGCCGCTTAGCGCGCTGGCAAACCAGCTGGCCGCCGAAGTGAAAAAGATGCGCCGCCATCAGCGCTTCGACGCCGAGCAGGTTCAGCGCGACGCAGGCCGCCTCGGCGATAGCGATCCGCTCTACGGGCCAGTTATCAACCTGAAGATGTTTGACTATCAGCTCGATTTCAACGGCATCGAGGGCATAACGCATCAGCTCGCTTCGGGGCCGGTGCGCGATCTGGAGATCGCTATCTATATCAGCGAACAGGGCGAGCTTACGCTGGAGCTGCTGGCCAACGCCGAACGTTATCAGGAGAGCGTACTGGCACAGCACGCCAGCCGTTTCGATCTGCTGCTGCAGCAGCTGGCGGCGCAGCCGGAGCGTCCCTGCGGCGAACTGGATCTGCTGACCGAGGCGGAGCATCAGCAGCTGGATCGCATCAACCAGACCGCCATAATGCTGCCGGAAGCGACGCTCAGCAGCCTGCTGCAGGCGCAGGCGCTGCGCACGCCAGACGCGCCCGCGCTGGCGGACAGCCGTCACCAGCTGTGCTACCGCGAGATGCGTCAGCAGGTCGAGGCGCTGGCGCAGCAGCTGACTGCCAGCGGCGTGCAACGCGGCGATATCGTCGCCGTGGCGCTGCCGCGCTCGATCTTTCTGTCGCTGGCGCTGCAGGCGATCGTCAGCGTCGGCGCGGCGTATCTGCCGCTTGATACCGGCTATCCCGACGATCGCCTGCGAATGATGCTGGAGGACGCCGCGCCGAAGACCTTGATCACCAGCCACGAGCTGGCAGCGCGTTTCGCCGCGCTTTCGCCTGTCGCGCCGCTCTTTTATGACGCGCTGCTGCCAGCGGTTGCCGAGCGCGAGCACTCTCAGCATCCGCGTCCGCAGGACGGCGCCTACATTATCTATACCTCCGGCTCGACCGGGCGACCAAAAGGGGTGCTGGTCGGCCATGAGGCGATCGTTAACCGGCTGATGTGGATGCAGCAGAGCTATCCGCTCTCCGCCGACGACGTGGTTTTGCAAAAGACTCCCAGCAGTTTCGACGTCTCCGTCTGGGAATTTTTCTGGCCGCTGCTGACGGGTGCGCAGCTGGTAATGGCGCCGCCGGACGCGCACCGCGATCCCGACGCGCTGCAGCAGCTCTTCGCGCGCTGGCGCGTCACCACCACGCACTTTGTTCCCTCAATGCTGGCGGCGTTCGTCGCCTCATTACAGGATGACGAAGCCGTGGCGCGCTGCGCCAGCCTGCGCCGCGTCTTCTGCAGCGGCGAAGCGCTGCCTGCCGGGCTGTCGCGCCAGTGGGAAGCCCTGACCCGGGTGCCGCTGCACAACCTCTACGGCCCGACCGAGGCGGCGGTAGACGTCAGCTATTATCCCGCTTTCGGCCCTGAGCTGGCGTCGGTAGAAGGCGCCAGCGTGCCGATCGGTTTCCCGGTCTGGAACACCGGCTTACGCATTCTTGATGCGCGCCTGCAGCCTGTTCCGCCGGGCGTCGCTGGCGATCTCTATCTCACCGGCGTGCAGCTGGCACACGGCTACCTTGACCGCCCCGATCTCACCGCCAGCCGCTTTGTCGCCGATCCCTTCGGCAACGGCACGCGCATGTACCGCACAGGCGACGTGGCGCGCTGGCTCGCTAACGGCGCGGTGGAATATCTGGGCCGCAGCGACGATCAGCTAAAGATCCGCGGCCAGCGTATTGAACTGAATGAGATTGACCATGCGCTGGCGTCGCTGCCCGGCGTTATGCAGGCGGTAACGCACGCGGTGGTGCTGGGCAACGCCAGCGCGCAGCAGGGCGACGCGCGCCAGCTGGTAGGCTATGTCGTGGCAGATCGGCCAGTTGATGCCGAGGCGATACGCGCCGCGCTGGCGCAGCAGCTACCCGCGCATATGGTGCCGGTCGCGATCGTCGAGCTGGAGGCGCTGCCGCTCAGCAGCAACGGTAAGCTGGACCGCAAAGCCCTGCCGCTGCCGCAAAGCCGCGCGAACGACGCGGGCCGCGCGCCGCTGCCGGGACTGGAGACGCAGCTGGCGGAGGCGTTCGCCGCGCTGCTGGCGCGCGACAGCGTCGGCGCACAGGAGGACTTCTTTGCGCTGGGCGGTCATTCGCTGCTGGCGATGCGTCTGGCAGCGCAGCTGCGGCGCGAACTGCAACTGCCGGTTTCCGTCGGTCAGATTATGGTCGCCTCTACGGTTGAGAAGCTGGCGGCCCTGCTGAGCGACGCGCAGGCAGCGCAAAACGCCGGTTTCGAGCCGGTGCTGCCGCTGCGCCAGGGCAGCGGGCCAACACTCTTCTGCTTCCATCCGGCGTCGGGCTTCGCCTGGCAGTTCAGCATTCTGCAGCGCTATCTTGACGCGCGCTGGTCAATCGTCGGCATCCAGTCGCCCGACGCCAGCGGCCCGCTCAGTCAGGCGGCGCATCTGGACGCGGTCTGCGACGCGCACCTCGCCACGCTGCGCCAGCAGCAGCCGCACGGTCCTTACTACTTCCTCGGCTATTCGCTCGGAGGCACCCTGGCGCAGGGCATCGCCGCGCGGCTGGAGGCGCTTGGCGAAGAGGTGGCGTTCCTCGGCCTGCTTGATACCTGGCCGCCTGAGACGCAGAACTGGGACGAGAAACGTGGCGAGAACCAGCTGGATCCGGCGGTGCTGGATGAGGTTAACCGCGAACGTGAGCAGTTTGTCGCCGCGCAGCGTCAGCAGGCGGGCGAAGGGCTGGAAGCGATGTTCGATGCGATTGAGGCCAACTACGCCAGTTCGGTACGCCTGCTGGCGACGGCGCGCAGCGCGCGCTTCAACGGCCGCGCCACGCTGTTCCTCGCTACCCAGACGCAGCAGCCGGGTCAGGATGCGCGCCGCGCCTGGGCGCCCTATGTAGGCGAGCTTGAGGTGCGGCCGCTGGCGTGCGCCCACGTAGAGATTATCTCGCCGCGCATGTTTGCGCAGATCGGCCCGCAGCTGCAGCAGTTGCTGGCAAAGTTTGCCTGATTCCAGAGTAAGGTGCGGTCACGGGTAGTCTGGTCCGATCGCAAAGTCGCTCAAGGCATCCATGCCCGCTCGGCCCGCGCCATCCATGGCGCGGGACGCTTTGCTCTTCAGACCAGACTACCCGCTCTGCCATGTTTAGTGCGGTTTTTGACTCGTCCTTCCGCTTCCGCCGCGCCCCAGCGGCACAATCATCGGCGTATGTGCCACCGGGTCCTGCACGATCATGCAGCGCAATCCGTACACCGCCTCAATCAGCTCCGGCGTAACAATCTCCGAAGGCTTGCCCTCGGCAATAATCTCGCCGCTGCGCATCGCAATCAGATGAGTGGCGTAGCGACACGCCTGATTGAGATCGTGCAATACCACCACCAGCGTGCGGCCATGCTGCTGATTCAGATCCTGCATCAGCTCCAGCAGTTCAATTTGATGGGTAATATCGAGCCAGGTCGTGGGTTCGTCCAGCAGCAGCAGCGGCGTTTGCTGTGCCAGCACCATAGCGATCCAGACGCGCTGGCGCTGACCGCCGGAGAGCTGATCCACCGGCTGCGCAGCAATATCCGCCACGCCGGTCGCCTGCATCGCCTGCTGTACCGCCGCTTCATCCTCATCGCGCCAGCGGCCAAACAAAGGCTGATGCGGATAGCGGCCGCGCGCCACCAGTTCGCTGACGCTGATGCCCGACGGCGCCTGCGAGCTTTGCGGCAGCAGACCGAGACGCCGCGCCACCTCTTTGGTAGAGAAACGCGAAATCGCCTCGCCGTCGAGCAGCACCTGCCCCTTGAGCGGCGGCGCCAGACGGCTCAGCGCCCGCAGCAGCGTCGATTTGCCGCAGGCGTTGGGGCCGATAATCACCGTCAGTTCACCATCCGGAATCGTTACCGACAGCGCCTCCGCCACAATTTTCTTCTCGTAGCCCAGCGTCAGCGCTTCGCCCTGCAGGCGAGCAATTTTCTCTGTCATTGGCGTCGTGCCTCCCGAACCAGTAGTGCAATCAGATAAAGCCCGCCGAGGCTGACGGTAATCACGCCAACCGGCAGCTGATAAGGCAGGAAAAGGTGCTGCGCCGCGTAATCCGCCGCCAGCAGCAGCAGCGCGCCACACAGCGCCGCCAGCGGCAGCGCGCCTTTGATGCCGCCGCACAGGCGACGAGCGATCTGCGGTGCCAGCAGCGCAACGAATGAGATGGGGCCAGCCAGCGCGGTCGAAGCGGCGGTCAGCACCACGCCGAGCAGCATCAGCCACAGCCGACTGCGCTCCACCGACACGCCCAGCGCGCAGGCGGTATCATCGCCCATCTCCATCAGACGCATACGCCGCGCCATTAGCGCGGTCATCAGCAGTGCCGCCAGCAGCACGACGATTACCGGCGTCGTTTTCGCCCAGGTGATGCCGTTGAGCGATCCGGCGCTCCACAATCCCGCGCTGAGCGCCGCCTCCAGCGAGGCGCTGATAATCAACCAGCCGTTGAGCGCCATCAGCAGCGCACGCACGCTGATACCGACGATAATCAGTCGGAAGGTCTCGACGCCGTTGCGCCAGGCGAAAAGATAGACCACGCCTGCGGTAAGTACGCCGCCCAGCAGCGCCGCCAGCGTTATCGCTTCGCTGTGCTGGTGAAACAGCACCAGCGCCACCAGCACGCCGCTGTAGGCCCCGGTATTGAAGCCGAGTATGTCGGGGCTGCCGAGCGGATTGCGCAGCAAAGACTGAAAAATCGCGCCGCTGACGCCCAGCGCCGCGCCGATCAGCAACGCCATTGCCACGCGCGGCAGACGCCACTCCAGCACGATCAGCTGAACGTTGCGCGCCGCCTCGCCGGTGATTAGCTGCCAGAGCTGCGCGCCCGTAATCGGCAGCGCGCCGCGGGTGACGCCAAAAAACGCCAGCAGCGCGCAGGCCGCCAGCAGCCAGATGGTATGCCTCATCGCCCGGCTCATACCTGCCCTCTCCCCAGCTTGCGGCGTACCAGCACAATCAACATCGGCGCGCCGAGCAGCGCGGTAACGACGGCGACACGCAGCTCGCCGGGCACCATCAGACGTCCAAGAATATCGGCGGCCAGCAGCAGACAGGGCGTAATCAGCAGCGTGCCGGGCAGCATCCAGCGATGATCGTTGCCCCACAGCCAGCGGGCCAGATGCGGCGTCATCAGCCCGACAAAGGCGATCGGGCCTACGGCGGCCGTCGCGGCGCCGCTCAGCAGGGCGATAGCCAGCAGTCCCAGAATCTGCGTTCGCGCCACGCGCGTACCGAGCGCTGTCGCCAGGTCACCACCCATGCTCAGGCTGTTGAGCGAGCGCGACAGCAGCAGCGCAACCAGCACACCCACAGCCACAGCCGGATACGTCACGCGCAGTACGGCAAAGCTGCGAATATCCAGCGAGCCGCTGTGCCAGAAGCGCAGATGATCGTAAATATCGGGGTTCAGAAGAGAAAGACCGGAAGTCAGCCCTTCCAGCACCGCGCCCAGCGCCACGCCCGCCAGGGTCAGGCGCACAGGATTGACGCGGCCGCCGCCGAGCGCGCCGGTCAGCGCCACCAGCAGCGACGCCAGCAGCGCGCCGCCAAAGGCGAAGCCGAGCCAGTCGGCGGGCGAATCCGCGCCGAACAGGGCGATGCCGAGCACCACGGCGAAACCTGCGCCCGCATTAACACCCAGGATACCGGGATCGGCGAGTGGATTACGCGTCAGGCTCTGCATCAGCGCGCCTGCCAGCCCCAGCGCGCAACCCGCCATCAAACCTGCGAGAGTACGCGGCAGGCGCGCTTCGCGCACAATTATGCAGTCGGCGCCGCCGCAGCGTGTGGTCAGGGCAAGATAAACATCATGGATGGCGATCGATTTAGCGCCGAGCATCAGGCTGAGCGCGAGCAAGAGCAACAGCAGCATCCCTGAGGCGGCTATTGCGGTGAGTTGGCGCATAACGTTCCGAACCTTCACTGTTCACTGACGCGTCTGGCGCATCAATTTGATAATGATACTTGTTATCGTTATTACTCGTATTTTGTATGTTACCATGATTCGCCTCGACCATAACGAGGAAAACCGCAGCAAAAGGCATAGAAATGACCAAACCCTCCCACCTGATCGATCTCAGCCTGTTGAAGACCCACCCCGCTTTCCGCGCGGTTTTTATCGCTCGCTTTATCTCTATTGTCGCGCTCGGCATGCTGGCAGTTGCCGTTCCGGTGCAAATCCAGCAGCTGACCCGCTCCCCCGCGCTGGTCGGGCTGGCGGTTACCCTGGCGGGCGCAGGCATGTTTATCGGGCTGCTGACCGGCGGCGTGCTGGCAGATCGCTATGAGCGCAAACGTCTGATCCTGATTGCGCGCTCCACCTGCGGCCTCGGCTTCGTGGCGCTGGCCGTTAACGCTTCACTGCCGACGCCTTCGGTCAGCGCGGTTTTTCTGCTGGGCTTGTGGGACGGGTTTTTCGGCGCGATCGGCGTCACCGCGCTGCTGGCGGCGACCCCGGCGCTGGTAGGACGCGAAAACCTGATGCAGGCGGGCGCCATTACCATGCTGACGGTGCGCTTCGGCGCAATCCTCTCGCCCGCTATCGGCGGCGTGGTGCTGGCGCATGGCGGCGCGGCGTGGAACTACGCGCTCGCTGCCTTCGGTACGCTGCTCACCGTGTTGACCCTGCTCAGGCTGCCCGTGATGCCGCCGCCGCCCCAGCCGCGCGAGCATCCGCTCAGGGCGCTTGCCAGCGGCGTGCAGTTTCTTTTCGCCGCGCCGGTGGTCGGTATGGCTGCGCTGATCGGCGCGCTGGTTACGCTGGCAAGCGCGGCGCGCGTGCTCTATCCGGCGCTGGCGCCGCACTGGCAGATCAGTCTTGATGAGCTGGGCCTGATGTATGCAGCTGTGCCGCTCGGCGCGGCGCTGGGCGCGCTGACCAGCGGACGCCTGACGCAGTCGCCGCAGCCTGGGCGGCTGATCCTGGGCAGCGCCGTCGCCGCCTTCCTTGCGCTTGGGCTGTTTAGCCTGATGCCGCTGTTCGCGCTCAGCCTGGCGTGTCTGGCGGCGTTCGGCTACTTCAGCGCCATTAACAGCCTGGTGCAATACACGCTAATCCAGTCGCTGACGCCTGATGCGCTGCTGGGGCGCATCAACAGTCTCTGGACGGCGCAGAATGTTACCGGCGATGCAGTCGGCGCGGCGCTGATCGGCGCGATGGGGACATGGCTGCTGCCGCAGCAGGCCACCGCGCTTTTCGGTTTCAGCGCGGCGCTGCTGGGGTTAGTGATGTGGCTCCTGATGGCGAGGCTGCGACGCTATCAGCCGCCAGCGCCGACGCTGGCGGACGAGGCGTTATGACTTAACGAACAGCTGCTCCAGACGCGTCAGCAGATGGCTGGCGCTGTAGTAGTCGAGCCGGAAAGTATCCGCGCCCAGCGCATAAACCTGCCGCTGCTTCACCGCTGCGGTTTGCGCCAGGAAAGGGTTTTGCATCAGCTGCTGCGCTGTCTGATCTTCTGCGGCAAACAGCAGGAAGCTATTGCCGTTCAGACCGCTGGCGACGTTTTCGCCAGAGAGCTGAATAATATCTTTGCGCTGGCCCATGCTGTGCATCTGCTGCAGGTTGGCGGGCGGTACGGCGAGCGTAAAGCCGAGCTGCTCCAGCAGCTTGCCCTGCGCCGATTCGCTGGTCCAGAGGTTCACCGCACGGCCGTCGCCGTTAAATACCATCGCGGAAACGGGCTGCGGCGGCAGCGTGATTTTCTGTTTCAGCGCCGCCTCCTGCTCATCAAACGCCTTAACGCGCGCCGCCGCATCAGCTTCGTGGCCGGTCGCTTCGCCAAGCAGCGTCACCAGCTGCTGCCAGCTTTTATCGTCATAGTTCACCACCAGCGTCGGCGCAATGGCCGAGAACTGATCCACCAGCTTGATGGCGGAATCGTTGCCGGTAGCGCTGACGATAATCAGATCCGGCGCTTCGGCGGCTACTGCTTCAGCGCTGGGTTCGCCGATATAGAGACGCTTGACGTTTCTGCGCTTCGCTACGTCGCCCCACTGACGGAAAAAACCCTGATCGTCGGCCAGACGGCTGCCTGGGGCGGTAGCGCCGCTGGCGATTACCGGCGCGTCGATCGCCAGCAGCGAGCCGGTCAGCGTCAGGCTGGTCGAGACGATACGCTGCGGCGCTTTTGGCAGCGTCACGCTGCCGTGGGCGCTTTGCAGCGTGCGCGGCCAGCCGCCTTCGGCCCGCGCGTCCGGGTTAGCCAGCAACGTGACGAAAACCAGCGCGGCCACCGTCATAAAAGTCCGCTTAAACATAAGATTCAGTCCACCTTTTACTGTAAGACAAGGCCCTGCCACCTTTCTGAAAGATGCGGAGATTGCGCGCTCAACGCCGCGAATTTATTGACACTCCGGCCCAATCAACGTAGGTTACAGAACCACAATACAAATGATAATCATTATTAATTATCTTATCATTTATAGGTGAAAATTATGGTTGAAACGTTGACGTTTGGAAATCCCCTGCTTGAGGATTTCTCCGCGCTGTGTCGGGGTTTTATCTTCACATCTCCGTGGCGCAGTATCGCTACGCAAGGCTGCTACACCACCGTCACCACCCCGGTGACCGATGGCGATGCGCTAAACGGCGATTTTCAACAGCAGTTGCGCCGCCACTTCGCCGCGGCAAAAAAACAGGGTATTGCCCATCCGATCCTGGTCGGCGCTATTCCCTTCGACGTCACGCAGCCCGCCGCGCTGTTTATTCCTGAATCGCATCAGACCTTTGACCGCGCCGATTTACAAGGTGCGCTGCCAGCCGTTCAGCCGCCGCTGCCGCAGGTGCGTCGCCGCGCCGCCATACCGGAGCACGACGCTTTTACCGCGATGGTGGCGCAGGCCGTTACGGCCACGCAGCGCGGTGAACTGGATAAAGTGGTGCTGTCGCGCCTGATGGATATCGTGACGGAACAGCCGGTGGATATCGCCGCGCTGATGCAGCGCATCGTGGCGCAAAACCCTGACAGCTATCACTTTCACCTGCCGCTGCCGCAGGGCGGTTCGCTGGTCGGTGCCAGCCCGGAGCTGATGCTGCGTAAAAAGGGACGTGATTTCAGCTCCTGTCCGCTCGCCGGATCTGCGCGTCGCGACGCCGTTGCCGAGCGCGACCGAGCAGCCGGCGACACTCTGATGCAGTCAGCGAAAGATCGCCACGAGCATAAGCTGGTGACGGACGCGATGCGTGAGGTGCTGCAGCCGCGCAGCCGCCTGCTCTCGGTTCCCGCTACCCCTTCTCTGCTGACGACCGCCACGCTGTGGCATCTGGCGACGCAGATCGACGGCGAAGCGCTCGACGAACAGGAGAACGCGCTGTCACTCGCCTGTCTGCTGCATCCAACGCCAGCCCTGAGCGGCTTCCCGCATCAGCGCGCGCAGCAGCTGATCCAGACGCTGGAGCCGTTTGACCGTCGGCTGTTCGGCGGAATCGTCGGCTGGTGCGACGATCAGGGCAACGGCGAATGGGTCGTGACCATCCGCTGCGGCACCGTACAGGGCGCGCGGGTGCGCCTGTTCGCTGGCGCGGGCATCGTGGCGGATTCGCAACCGGAATCAGAATGGCGCGAGACCGGTGTCAAGCTCGACACCATGCTGCGCGCTTTTGGACTGCAATAAAGGAAATACCATGTCGATCCCATACCACCGCTGGCCAGACGATCTGGCGGCGCGCTACCGCGAGAAAGGTTACTGGCTGGATGTGCCAATGACCGATATCCTGGAGCGTCATAAAAACAGCGACGCCATCGCCGTTATTGAGGGCGATCTGCAGCTGAGCTACCGTCAGCTGGCGCAGCGCAGCGACAACCTCGCCGCCGCGCTACAGCGCCGCGGGTTGAAAAACGGCGATACCGCGCTGGTACAGCTCAGCAATGTTGCCGATTTCTACGTCACCGTCTTCGCCCTGTTTAAGCTGGGCGTCGTTTCAGTCTATGCGCTGTTCAGCCACCAGCGCACCGAGCTGCAGGCCTATGCCGCGCAGATCGAACCCGCGCTGCTGATCGCCGATCGCCGCCATGCGCTGTTCGCCGACGATAGCTTTATCGACGCGCTGTGCACTGCCCAGCCGTCGCTGCGGCAGGTGATCCTGCGCAATGACAGCCAGCCGGAAAATACCCTGGAAGCGCTGATGGCCGAAGCGGCGGGCGACTACCGGCCAACGCCGACCGCCGCCGACGAAGTGGCTCTTTTTCAGCTCTCTGGCGGCAGCACCGGTACGCCGAAACTCATCCCGCGCACCCATAATGACTACTACTACAGCATTCGCGCCAGCGATGAGATCTGCGCAGTCACGGCTGAAACGCGTTACCTGATCGCCCTGCCCGCGCCGCATAACTTTGCAATGAGTTCGCCCGGCTCGCTGGGCGTCTTCTATGCGGGCGGCCAGGTGATTCTGGCCGAAGATCCCAGCGCGACGAACTGCTTCCCGCTGATCGAAAAGCATCAGGTGACCGACACCGGCCTGGTGCCGCCCGCCGTCAGCCTCTGGCTGCAGGCGATCAATGAGTGGGGCAGCAATAAGGCGCTGGCGTCTCTGCAGCGCATGCAGGTCGGCGGAGCCAGGCTGAGCGAAACCATCGCGGCGCGCATTCAGAGCGAGATCGGCTGCAGGCTGCAGCAGGTATTCGGCATGGCGGAAGGCCTGGTGAACTACACCCGCTTCGACGACGACGAGAAAACCATACTCACCACCCAGGGCCGTCCGATTTCACCGGACGATGAGGTCTGGGTGGCAGACGAAAACGGCAATCCGCTGCCGAGCGGCACTATCGGCCGTCTGATGACGCGCGGCCCCTATACCTTTCGCGGCTATTACAAAAGCCCGGAGCACAACGCGGCCAGCTTCGACGCCGAGGGTTTTTACTGCTCGGGCGATCTGATCGAGATTAACCCGCAGGGCTACATCACCGTACAGGGCCGTGAAAAAGATCAGATCAACCGCGGCGGCGAAAAGATCGCCGCAGAGGAGATTGAAAACCTTCTGCAGCGCCATGCCGATGTGATCCATGCGGCGCTGGTGTCGATGCAGGACGAGCTGATGGGCGAAAAGAGCTGCGCCTTTATCGTTTCCCGTCAGCCGATCAAACCGGTGGCGCTGCGACGCCACCTGCGCGAACTGGGCGTCGCCGAATATAAATTGCCCGACCGTATTACCTGCGTGGATGAACTGCCGCTGACGCCCGTCGGCAAAGTAGACAAGAAACGCCTGCGCCAACAGCTTGCCGATCAACAAGCACAAGCCTGACCTGTTCCGGAGATTTTATGGCTATTCCAAAACTGACCTCATATCCGCTGCCTGCCGCCGCTGAGCTGCCCACCAACAAGGTGAAATGGACGCTGGAGCCGCAGCGCGCCGCGCTGCTTATTCATGATATGCAGGCCTATTTCCTTAACTTCTGGGGCGAAAACAGCCCGCTGGTTAATCAGGTGGTGGAGAATATCGCCCGCCTGCGCGCCTGGTGTAAGGCGCAGGGCATTCCGGTGTTCTATACCGCGCAGCCCAATCAGCAGAGCGATGAAGATCGTGCGCTGCTCAACGATATGTGGGGGCCGGGCCTGAACAAACATCCGGAGCAGCAGAAGATCGTGGATGCGCTGGCACCCGATGCGGAGGATCAGGTACTGACCAAGTGGCGTTACAGCGCCTTTGTACGCTCGCCGCTGGAGTCGATCCTGCAGGAGATGGGTCGCGACCAGCTGATCATCACCGGCGTTTATGCGCACATCGGCTGCCTCACTACTGCCACCGACGCCTTTATGCGTAATATTCAGCCCTTTATGGTAGCAGATGCGCTGGCTGACTTTAGCCGCGAAGAGCATATGATGGCGCTGACCTATACCGCCGGACGCAGCGGCAAAGTAGTGATGACCGCCGATCTGATGCCGCTGCCGCTCAGCAAAGACGATCTGCGCGCGCTGATCCTGCCGCTGCTGGAGGATGACGACGTGCCGGAAGATAGCGAGAACCTGATCGACTACGGTCTGGATTCTGTTCGCATGATGGCGCTGGCGGCGCGCTGGCGTCAGGTTCACAGCGATATCGACTTCGTTAGCCTGGCAAAAAACCCGACCATCGACGGCTGGTGGACGCTGCTGTCGCGGGAGCCTGCACAATGAGCCAGCACTTCGACTTCAGCGGTAAAATCGTCTGGGTAACCGGCGCAGGCCAGGGCATCGGCTATCACACCGCGCTCGCTTTCCATGCGGCGGGCGCGCAGGTTCAGGGCTTCGACCTGCGCTTTCACGACCATGACTACCCTTTCGCCTGCCACAGGCTGGACGTTGCGGACCCGGAGCAGGTGAAAGCGACGTGCCAGCCTCTGCTGGCGCAGCAGCCGCGGCTCGACGTGCTGGTAAATGGCGCGGGCATCCTGCGCATCGGCGCGACCGATGAAATCTCATTTGAAGATTTCCAGGCCTGTCTGGCGGTCAATGTCGGCGGCGCCTTTAATATGTTTCAGCAGACGCTGCCGCTCTTTCGCCAGCAGCGGGCGGGTGCCATCGTTACTATCGCCTCTAACTCGGCGCACGCGCCGCGTATTGGCATGTCAGCGTACGGCGCGTCGAAAGCCGCGCTGCGCAGCCTTGCCCTGACGGTGGGCCTGGAGATGGCGCCTTATGGCGTTCGGTGCAATATCGTTTCGCCCGGTTCGACCGATACCGAGATGCAGCGCAGCCTGTGGCATACGCCAACCGCCGAACAGGAGATGATCGACGGCTTCCCGGATCAATATAAGCTTGGGATCCCGCTGCGTAAGATCGCCAGACCGCAGGAGATCGCCCATAACGTACTGTTCCTCGCCTCGGATCTCGCCAGCCATGTCGTGCTGCAGGATATCGTG
>NZ_DJDN01000020.1:132656-190170 GCF_002431095.1 Pantoea sp. UBA5923
ACGGCGGCGCGACGCTGGGAGCCTGACCGATGGCGATCTGGAAACGCGAAACCGATCTCGACGCGCTGAACGCTATCGGCGAGAACTCGCTGGTGGCGCATATCGGCATCCGCTTTACCGCGATCGGCGACGACTATCTGGAAGCGGTGATGCCGGTCGACGCGCGTACCCATCAGCCTTTCGGCCTGCTGCACGGCGGCGCGTCGGTGGTGCTGGCGGAGTCGATGGGATCGATCGCTGGCTACCTCTGCACCGAAGAGGGAAAAAGCGTGGTCGGCATTGAGGTGAACGCCAGCCACCACCGCTCAGTCTCCAGCGGCGAAGTGCGCGGCATCTGCCGTCCGCTGCATATCGGCTCACGCAATCAGGTGTGGCAGATAGAGATCCGCAACGCGCGCGGCCAGCTCTGCTGCTCGTCGCGTCTGACGGTGGCGGTGCTGGGATAAACAAAAAGGGACAGCTTTCGCTGTCCCTTTTTTTCCGGCATTAACGCTGGTAGATGATTTCGACGCCTTCGTCGTCATCTTCGTCCCAGTCGTCATCCCACTCTTCATCTTCTTCTTCAACCGCGCTTTCCATCGCTTCACGGTGGTAATCATCCCACATGAATTCGACTTTCTCGGGTTTCTTCTCTTCTTCTTCCGCTTCTTTCGGGTTGGCGTTGATGAAACTCATCACGTCCCAGCAGAGATCCTGAACGCCCTGGCGGCTTGCCGCAGAGATCAGGTAGTACTTCTCTTCCCAGCCCAGTGCCTCAGCAATCGCTTTGGCGCGCGCCTGCGCTTCCTCTTCGCTGATCAGGTCAACTTTGTTGAACACCAGCCAGCGCGGCTTGTTGAACAGCTTGTCGCTGTATTTTTCCAGCTCGCCGAGAATAATACGCGCGTTTTCCACCGGATCGGACTCGTCAATCGGCGCGATATCGATAAGGTGCAGCAGCACGCGGCAGCGCTCCAGGTGCTTCAGGAAGCGGATGCCGAGGCCAGCGCCTTCAGCAGCGCCTTCAATCAGGCCCGGGATATCGGCAACCACAAAGCTCTGCTCGCTGTCCATACGCACCACGCCCAGGCTCGGCACCAGCGTGGTAAACGGATAGTCCGCCACTTTTGGCTTAGCCGCCGATACGGCGCGGATAAAGGTCGATTTGCCGGCGTTCGGCAGGCCCAGCATGCCGACGTCGGCCAGCAGCATCAGCTCCAGCTGTAAATCGCGCTTCTCGCCCGGCGTACCCATGGTTTTCTGACGCGGAGTACGGTTTACCGAAGACTTAAAGCGGGTGTTGCCCAGCCCGTGCCAGCCGCCTTTGGCGACCATCAGCTTTTGCTCGTGGCGCGTCATGTCGCCCAGCGTTTCGCCGGTACCCTGATCGATCACGCGCGTGCCAACCGGCACCTTGACGATGATGTCCTGACCGCGCTTGCCGGTACAGTCCCGGCTCTGGCCGTTCTGACCGCGCTCGGCGCGGAAAGATTTTTCAAAGCGGTAGTCAATCAAGGTATTCAGGTTTTCGTCGGCAACCAGGTAAACGTCACCGCCGTCGCCGCCGTCGCCGCCGTCCGGGCCGCCTTTAGGAATATATTTCTCACGGCGGAAGCTGACGCAGCCATTGCCGCCATCGCCGGCAACCACCAGGATTGTCGCTTCATCAACAAACTTCATTTTATTTCTCCGTCACACAATCGTTCGCGCTCCTGAGAGAGCAGCGAACGGGTCCGCCAGGGTCTGTCTGCGCTGACCGGCGGCGGATAAATCAGGACTGATTTGCATCAGGCGTACATAAAGTGTACAGCAATACAGAACGACAGGTCGCAGAATGTAAAAAGCCCCGCAATGGCTGCGGGGCTTTTATTCGTGCGTTCAGACAGTCGCTGTCTGCGTCACGACAACCTTACTCAGCAACGATGCTGATGTATTTACGGTTGTTCGGACCTTTCACTTCGAATTTTACTTTGCCGTCTGCGGTAGCGAACAGAGTGTGGTCACGACCACAACCTACGTTGTTACCGGCGTGGAATTTAGTGCCACGCTGACGAACGATGATGCTACCTGCCAGAACAGATTCGCCACCGAAACGTTTTACACCCAGACGTTTTGCATTGGAGTCACGACCGTTACGAGTCGAGCCACCAGCCTTTTTATGTGCCATTTGTCAGATCTCCTCTTAAGCGCTGATGCCAGTAATTTTCACATCAGTGAACCACTGACGGTGGCCAGCCTGCTTACGGTAGTGCTTACGACGACGAAACTTAACGATTTTAACTTTCTCGCCACGACCGTGAGCAACGATTTCAGCCTTGATCACGCCGCCTGAAACCAGTGGCGCGCCGATTTTCACGTCTTCGCCATTTGCGATCATCAGCACCTGGTCAAACTCAATGGTTTCACCGGTTGCGATGTCCAGCTTTTCCAGGCGAACGGTCTGACCTTCGCTTACTCGGTGTTGTTTACCACCACTTTGGAAAACCGCGTACATATAAAACTCCGCTTCTGCGCATGCCTTTCGTTCATCAGGCGGCGCGATAAATATTCACAATAGGGCGCGAATTCTACGCAAAACTCCAGCAGAAGACAAGTGCACTTTGCACTCTCTTGCAGAAAAAAAACACAGGCCGATCGCAAACGTTTCTCATCCGGAAAATTCAAGTACAATCAGTAACAGATTACCTGAACTCAGGCTGGTTAAAGCACGTACCATGAGCCGTTGAAACGAGTCAAAGCTGAACAGACGAATGAACTTAGAACAAATTAATGAATTAACCGCACAGGATATGGCGGCCGTCAACCAGACCATCCTCGACCAGCTGAATTCCGAGGTCTCGCTGATTAATCAGCTGGGCTATTACATCATCAGCGGCGGCGGTAAGCGCATCCGCCCGATGATCGCCGTGCTCTCAGCACGCGCGCTGGGCTATCAGGGCGAACTGCACGTCACTAACGCGGCGCTGATCGAATTTATCCACACCGCGACGCTGCTGCATGACGACGTGGTGGATGAATCCGATATGCGTCGCGGCAAAGCCACCGCGAACGCGGCGTTCGGCAATGCGGCCAGCGTGCTGGTCGGCGATTTTATCTATACGCGCGCCTTCCAGATGATGACCAGCATGGGTTCGCTGCGTATCCTGGCGCTGATGTCCGAAGCGGTGAACGTGATCGCCGAAGGCGAAGTATTACAGCTGATGAACGTCAACGACCCTGACATCACCGAAGAGAGCTATATGCGCGTGATTTACAGCAAAACCGCGCGTTTGTTCGAGGCGGCGTCGCAGGCATCTGCCATTCTCGCCGAGGCGACTCCGGCGCAGGAACAAGCGATGCAGGATTACGGACGCTTCCTTGGCACAGCTTTCCAGTTAATCGACGATCTGCTCGACTACAGCGCCGACGGCGCCACGCTGGGTAAAAATACCGGCGACGATCTGAGCGAGGGCAAACCGACGCTGCCGCTGCTGCATGCGATGCATAACGGCACGCCGGAACAGACGAAAATGATCCGCGAGGCGATCGAACAGGGCAACGGCCGTCATCTTCTTGAACCGGTGCTGGCCGCGATGCACCAGTGCGGCTCGCTGGAGTGGACGCGCAAGCGCGCCGAACAGGAAGCGGATAAAGCGATTGAGGCGCTCAGCGCACTGCCGGAATCGCCCTGGCGCAGCGCGCTTGAATCGCTGGCGCATATGTCTGTACAGCGCGATTTCTGATATCCCCCGGAGCTGCCTGCGCAGCTCCGCTCTCTGATTTTCCTCTCCGCTTCGCCTTTTTCAGCAATACCTTCTGTCTGTTGCCGCGCTTTTGCGTGGTGACGCGCACTTCTCGGGACTGGTCCAAAAATTACTGGAAAGAAATGGAACGTTTCTGTTATAAAATTTCTATAAATTTCCAGATAAGAGAAACCGATAACGCCCCTGGCTATACAGGGAACAGACATGCAAGGAACAAGGAGAATGCGATATGCAAAAAAGGAATAAAGACTGGCATCCAGCCGATGTGATAGCCGCGCTGCGCAGACGCGGTACAACGCTGGCGGCATTATCACGCCAGGCAGGATTAAGTTCATCCACGCTGGCGAATGCCCTGTCGCGTCCATGGCCAAAAGGCGAATGGCTGATTGCCGACGCGATTAACGTCCATCCCGCTGAGATCTGGCCAAGCCGCTACTACGATCCGAAGACGCATCTGCTGCTGGATCGTAAAAAGCGTATTCGATCCCCTTCAGGGCATGAGAAGTGCAAGCAGGATCCCACCAGCACCTGAAGATCCTTCAGGCACAAAAAAACCAGCCGCGCGAACGTGGCTGGTTTCAGTAACGATAAAAGTCGCGATTACTCGCCGCTTACGCGCTCAATCTGAGCGCCCATCGCCTTCAGCTTGTCTTCGATGTGCTCATAGCCGCGATCGATATGGTAGATGCGATCCACCAGCGTCGTGCCTTCAGCGATGCAGCCCGCCAGCACCAGACTCGCCGATGCGCGCAGGTCGGTCGCCATTACCTGTGCGCCGGAGAGTTTTTCCACGCCGTGACAGATAGCGGTGTTGCTCTCGATCTCCGCGTGCGCGCCCATACGAATCAGCTCAGGAATATGCATAAAGCGGTTTTCGAAAATCGTTTCGGTGATCACGCCCGTCCCTTCCGCGACCAGGTTAAGCAGGGTGAACTGCGCCTGCATATCCGTCGGGAAGCCAGGGTGCGGCGCGGTACGCACGTTTACCGCTTTAGGGCGTTTGCCATGCATGTCCAGGCTGATCCAGTCATCGCCGGTTTCAATGCCGGCGCCCGCGTCGCGCAGTTTCGCCAGCACCGCGTCCAGCGTGTCCGGCTGGGTGTTGCGACACAGCACTTTACCGCCTGAGATCGCCGCCGCTACCAGGAAGGTGCCGGTTTCGATACGATCCGGCAGCACGCGGTAGACGCCGCCGCCCAGACGCTCAACGCCTTCAATGGTGATCTTATCGGTGCCTGCGCCGCTGATCTTCGCGCCCAGCGTAATCAGGAAGTTGGCGGTATCGACAATTTCCGGCTCGCGCGCTGCGTTCTCAATGATGGTGACGCCGGTCGCCAGCGTCGCGGCGCTCATGATGGTGACCGTCGCGCCGACGCTTACCTTATCCATCACGATATGCGCGCCTTTCAGACGGCCGTTGACAGAGGCCTTAACGTAGCCCTCTTCCAGCTTGATTTCCGCGCCCAGCTGCTCCAGACCCGTAATATGCAGATCGACCGGACGCGCGCCAATCGCGCAGCCGCCCGGCAGAGAAACCTGTCCCTGGCCAAAGCGCGCCACCAGCGGGCCCAGCGCCCAGATAGATGCGCGCATGGTTTTCACCAGCTCATACGGTGCGCAGTAAATATCGACTTTGCTGGCGTCAACGTGGACGGAACCGTTGCGCTCAACCTTCGCACCCAGCTGGCTCAGCAGCTTCATAGTGGTATCGATATCGCGCAGCTTCGGCACGTTCTGGATCTCGACCGGCTCTTCAGCCAGCAACGCAGCAAACAGAATCGGCAGCGCGGCATTTTTCGCCCCGGAAATGGTCACTTCACCACTCAGACGGGTGGGGCCTTGCACACGAAATTTGTCCATTAACACGGCTCTCAATTAACTAAAGACGGGTAGAGCTCGCCAGCGGCGAGCGCCCATGATGCAGGCTCAGAAACCGTTGAGTTTACGGTCACGCGCCCATTCAGCAGGGGTATAGGTTTTAATGGAGACGGCATGAATGCGGTTGTCGGCAATGTATTCCATCAGCGGCGCGTAAACGGCCTGCTGTTTCTTCACACGGCTCAGTTCGCCAAACATTTCACCTACGGCAATCACCTGAAAGTGGCTACCGTCGTTGCTCATCACATGCACTTCTTCCAGCGGCAGCGCTTTCATCAGCACAGCCTGAATTTCACTGTTTTCCATTGCTCATTACTTAAGTTGAAAATAATAAAGGGTAACATCTTAGAGGAAAGCGGCGGACTCTTAAACATGCAAAAGCCCCTGCGAAAAACAGGGGCTTAACAGAGCAGAAAAGCGATCAGCTGCTTTTTTCCGCAGAAACAATAATCTGCTGAAGATTGTAGAGAGTAATCAGCGACTGCAATTTTTCGCTGATGCCGCTAAAACGCGGCGTAATGCCCTGCGCACGCGCAATTTCCCGCAGATGAACCAGCAAAGCCAGACCGGCTGAATCGACGCGCGCCAGTCCCGAGACGTCAATAATCTCCGCTTTGTCGATCAGCGTGTCGCGCTGCTGCCACAGCGCCAGCAGCGTATCGCGGTTCAGTTCGCCGTACAGCGACAGCGTGCTGGCGTCACGCTGCCAGCGTAATGACTCATGCATCGTTACTGTTTATCCAGCGTAATCGGCTGCGCCGCGTAGGTTTTAAGCTGCGCGGTCAGGCCGTCGATGCCTTTGGTGCGCAGCAGGTCGCTCCACTCGTTCTGTTTGGTAGTGATCATGCTGACCCCTTCCGCCACCATATCGTAGGCCTGCCAGTTTCCAGTCTGGCTGTTCTTACGCCACTGGAAATCCAGACGTACCGGCGGGCGACCGTTGGGATCGAGAATGGTCACGCGAATCGCGATGATATTGGCGTTGCCCAGCGGCTGCTCCGGCTGGATCTGATAAGTCTGGCCGTGGTAGAGCGCCAGCGCCTGGCCATAAGCCTGCGCCAGATAATCGCCGAACGCGTTGAAATAGGCTTCACGCTGCGCCGGCGTCGCTTCCCGGTAGTAGCGGCCCAGCACTAACGCGCCGGCATACTTAATCTGAACGTATGGCAGCAGCTCCTGGCGCACCACGTCGCGCAGGTAGTTGGGGTTCTGCTTGATTTTCGGCTGCTCGTTTTTCAGGCGGGTGAAGGTTTTCGCCGCCGCTTCGTTCATCAGCTTATAGGGGTTGGTTTGATCGGCTGCATTCGCCGCAGCCAGCGGCGCGATGACCAGCATGGCAACCATCAGTAAACGCTTAAACATTAATTTTTACCTCTTAAGGTTGGGCCGGGGCCGCAGGCGCGCTGTCGGCGCTCTGCGGATCCTTGTTATTCGTGCCATTTTTATTGTCGCCGCCGCTCTTATACAGGAACTGACCAATCAGGTCTTCCAGCACGATAGCCGACTTGGTATCGCGGAGCGTATCGCCGTCTTTCAACATCGCCGAGCCCAGTTCGGGATCGTCGAAACCTAAATTCAATGCTAAAAACTGCTCGCCGAGTAAGCCTTGCGTGCGGATCGCCAGCGAGCTGGTGTCAGAGATCTTATTGGCGTACTCGTCGCTGATCGCCATAGTGACGCGCGGCAGCAGGGTTTTAGGTTCCAGGGAGATGTCGGTAACGCGGCCAATCACCACGCCGCCGATTTTGACCGGCGAGCTTACTTTCAGCCCGCCGATATTATCGAAGGTAGCATAGAGCCGCCAGGTCGGCTGCGTGCCGAGCGACTTAAGATCTGCTACGCGCAGGCAGAGAAACAGCATCGCCACCAGCGCCAGAAGCATAAACACGCCAACCCAAATTTCGCTTTTTTTGCTTTGCATTGCATTAGTTCCCAAACATCAGTGCTGTCAGCACAAAATCCAGACCGAGCACCGCCAGTGAGGCGTGCACCACGGTGCGCGTCGTCGCGCGGCTAATCCCTTCAGAGGTCGGAATCGCGTCGTAACCGTTAAACAGCGCGATCCAGGTGACCGTCACGGCAAAAACGGCGCTTTTGATAATGCAGTTGATTACGTCAGTGCGAAAATCGACCGCGTTTTGCATCGCCGACCAGAAAAAGCCGGGATCGATGCCCTTCCAGCTCACGCCTACCAGCGCGCCGCCTGCAATACCGACGGCGGTGAAGATCAGCGTCAGCAGCGGCATACTGATAAAGCCCGCCCAGAAGCGCGGCGAAACGACGCGACGCAGCGGATCCACCGCCATCATCTCCATGCTGGAGAGCTGCTCGGTCGCCTTCATCAGGCCAATCTCCGCCGTCAGTGCCGATCCGGCGCGGCCGGCGAACAGCAGCGCGGTGACCACCGGCCCCAGCTCGCGCAGCAGCGACAGCGCCACCAGCATGCCGAGACTGGTTTCCGCGCTGTAGGTTGTCAGCACCAGATAGCCTTGCAGCCCCAGCACCATGCCGATAAACAGCCCGGAAACCACGATGATCAGCAGCGACAAAACGCCGACGCTATAGAGCTGCCTGATTAGCAGCGGCGCGTGTTTACGAAAGGCAGGTTTGCCCACCAGCGCGTGAAACAGCATTAAGCCTGCCCGGCCAAAGGTGGAACAGGTATTAATTCCCCGACGTCCCAATGACGCCAGCGCCTTTAACAACATTGGCTTACATTCTCCCTGAGCCGATTAAATCGGCAAGATAGTCTCCGGCGGCAAACCGGAACGGGACAGGTCCGTCCGCAATCCCATCCAGAAACTGACGCACGCGCGGATCGGGGTTTTCCCGCAGCTCCGGCGTGCTGCCCTGAGCGATGATTTTCTGCCCGGCCACGATATAGGCCCTGTCGGCGATGCTGAGTACCTCAGGCACGTCGTGCGATACCACAATGCAGGTCAGACCCAGCGAGTGGTTCAGCTCGTCGATCAGCTTTACCAGCACGCCCATGGTAATGGGATCCTGGCCGACGAAAGGTTCGTCGAACATAATCAGCTCCGGCTCAAGCGCGATAGCGCGGGCCAGCGCCGCACGCCGCGCCATACCACCGGAAAGCTCTGCCGGTTTTAGCTGCGCCGCGCCGCGTAATCCCACCGCCTCCAGCTTCATCATCACCGTACTGTGCAGCAGCGGCGCAGGAAGCTGAGTATGCTCGCGCAGCGGCCAGGCCACGTTTTCATAGACGGTCAGATCGGTGAACAGCGCGCCGGACTGGAACAGCATGCTCATCTTTTTACGGGTTTCATAGAGTTTCGCGCGGGACAGCCGAGGAATGTTTTCGCCGCGAAACCAGATCTCGCCCCGATCGGGCTGTAACTGGCCGCCGATCAGGCGAAGCAGCGTAGTTTTACCTATGCCCGACGGTCCCATAATGGCCGTGACTTTTCCCTTTGGCACCGTCAACGAAATATCGTCAAAAATTGGACGATCGCCGCGTGAAAAACTGACGCCACGAACCTCAACCAGGTTCGTTTCCTGTTGGTCCATTATTACCTCTTCTGTGGAGCGGGCGTTATAAAGCGTACGATGGTAGCCTGTAACACGCCAGCACACGATAGCTTTACAGAAACTTACCGCCTTCATTTGGCTAAAGCGGGCATAAAATTTACTTTTGCCGCTCAGACGGTCAAAATCAGCGCCTGTTTATGATGACAGAACCTGAAACCTGCCGCACAAGACGTGCCGGCAACGCATTTCATCCAAGGATTTTCCATGTTCGTAGCCTCTGCCCTGCTGATCATCGGTTTGATTTTACTGGCTTATGGTGCCGATCGCCTGGTGTTTAGCGCCGCGATCCTGTGTCGATCCTTTGGTATCCCGCCGCTGATTATCGGCATGACGGTCGTCAGCATCGGCACGTCGCTGCCGGAGATGATCCTCTCTTTTTCAGCGGCGCAGCATGGTCAGATGGATCTCGCCGTAGGCACCGCGCTGGGCTCCAACATTACCAACATTCTACTGATACTCGGTGCCGCGGCGCTGCTGCACCCCCTGAACATATACTCCAATCTGGTACGACGCGAGCTACCGCTGATGCTGCTGGTCTCGCTACTCAGCGGTCTGATGCTGTTCGATAACTACCTGAGCCGCCTTGACGGTCTCGGCCTGATCGCTATCGCCATCGTCTATTTGCTGGTGGCGATCCGCTTTGCCCGCCGCGCCGAACGGGACAATAGCGACACCCTGACGCGCGAACAGCTTGCAGAACTGCCGCGTGAAGAGAGCGGCAATACGGTAGCCTTTCTCTGGCTGGCGGTCGCGCTGATTATTTTGCCGATGGCGACGCGCATGGTGATCGACAACGCTACCGCCTTTGCCGATTACTTCGGCGTCAGCGAACTGGTGATGGGCGGGACGCTCATTGCGGTAGGCACCAGCCTGCCGGAGCTGGCGACGGTGCTGGCGGGCGCGCTGAAGGGCGAAGATGATATCGCTATCGGCAATTTAATCGGCGCCAATATTTATAATATCGCCATCGTGCTGGGCTTACCGGCGCTGATAAACCCCGGCAGCGTCGATGAACACGCTTTTGCGCGCGATTACTGGGTGATGCTGGGAGTCAGCGTGCTGTTCGCCCTGCTCTGCCTGCAACGCAGCCGCCGCATCGGCCGCGTTGCGGGTGCGTTCTTACTCTGTGGTTTCATCGTCTGGGGCGCGCTTTTGTGGATTCAGCCCGCTTTCATCGACGGATAACAAAGGACCGATTTGCCATGTCAACTCAGCTTTCAATTGCGAATTTCGACTTTCAGACGGCGGGAAAAGCGGTACTGCGCATTGAGCGTGAAGGTCTGGAGCAGCTGGACCAGTATATTAACGACGATTTCACGCGCGCCTGTGAGATGATCTATCGCTGCCAGGGCAAAGTCGTCGTTATGGGCATGGGCAAATCGGGCCATATCGGCAAAAAGATGGCCGCTACCTTCGCCAGTACCGGCACGCCCGCTTTTTTCGTGCATCCCGGCGAAGCCAGCCACGGCGATCTCGGCATGGTCGGCCACAGTGATATTGTGCTCGCCATCTCCAACAGCGGCGAGTCCAATGAGATTCTGGCGCTGATCCCGGTGCTGAAGCGGCAGCATGTGAAGCTTATCTGCCTTACCAGCCGCCCCGACAGCGCGATGGGCCGCGTCGCGGACGTGCACCTGTGTGTGAAAGTGCCTCAGGAAGCCTGCCCGCTCGGACTCGCGCCTACCAGCAGCACCACTGCGACGCTGGTAATGGGCGACGCGCTGGCGGTCGCGCTGCTGGAAGCGCGCGGCTTTACCGCAGAAGATTTCGCGCTGTCGCATCCGGGCGGCGCGCTGGGACGCAAGCTGCTGCTGCACGTCAGCGACATTATGCACAGCGGTGACGAGATCCCGCACGTCACGCGCGACGCCTCGCTGCGCGACGCGCTGCTGGAGATCACGCGTAAAAATTTAGGGCTGACGGTAATTGTCGACGATCTGATGAAGATCGAAGGCATCTTTACCGACGGCGACCTGCGCCGCATCTTCGATATGGGCATCGACTTCCAGAAGGCCACTATTTCGGAAGTCATGACGCGCGGCGGCATTCGGGTTCGTCCCAATATGCTGGCGGTAGAAGCGCTGAACCTGATGCAAAACAAAAACATTACCGCACTGCTGGTGGCCGATGACGATCGTCTGCTCGGTGTGGTACATATGCATGACATGCTGCGCGCCGGCGTAGTCTGAACAGGAAATGAGAATGTCGGTAAATACTTCCCTGGTGGAAACCTGCTACGGCCCGGTCAGCGCGGAGGTGATGGCGCGCGCCAGCCAGATCCGGCTGCTGATTTGCGACGTCGACGGCGTGATGTCGGACGGCGTGATCTATATGGGTAATAATGGCGAAGAGCTGAAGGCCTTTAACGTGCGCGACGGCTACGGCGTCCGCTGTTTGCTAACCTCTGATATAGAGGTAGCGATTATTACCGGGCGCAATGCGCGCCTGATGGAGGATCGCTGCAAAACTTTAGGCATTCGTCATCTTTACCAGGGACAGTCCGATAAGCTTTTGGCCTATCGCGAACTTCTGGATAAACTGTCGCTTTCCGACGAACAGGTCGCCTATATCGGCGATGACCTTATTGACTGGCCGGTGATGGCCCGCGTAGGGCTGAGCGTGGCGGTAGCGGATGCGCATCCGGTATTGCTGCCGCGCGCCCATTACGTCACGCGCATTGCGGGCGGACGCGGCGCAGTGCGCGAACTGTGCGACCTGATTTTAATGGCGCAGAACAAATTTGAGGATGCCAAAGGGCAATCAGTATGAGTAAAAGCAGGCGTTGGATAACGCTGATTCTGGCCTTGATTGCGCTGGTGCTGATCGGCTGGAACCTGACCAGCCAGGATGACAATAGCGCGCCGGTCGCCGCCAACGATCAGGAACCGACCTATACCAGCGCGAATTCGAATACCGTGGTCTACAACCCGCAAGGGGCGCTGGCCTACAAACTGGTGTCGGAAAAAGTAACCTATTTCTCGGCGGATGAGGTGAGCTGGTTCGACAAGCCGGTCATGACCACCTACGACGAAAATAAGGTGCCAACCTGGTCTGTGCGCGCCGATAAAGCCAAATTAACGAAAGATCGTATGCTGTATCTGTATGGCCATGTCGAGGTGAACACCCTGACGCAGGATTCGCAGCTTCAGCGCATCAAAACTGACAACGCGCAGGTCAACCTCGTCTCGCAGGATGTGACGTCCGACGATCAGGTAACCTTATTCGGGCGCGGTTTTAACTCTACCGGCATGAAGATGCGCGGAAATTTACGGACGAAAAACGCCGAGTTGATTGAAAAGGTCAAAACTTATTATGAAATCCAAAATGCACAACAACAGCCTTAAGTTTTTCCTGGTCGGCGCGCTGCTGGCGGCCAGTTTGCCCGCGCTGGCGGTGACCGGCGACTCGGACAAACCCGTCAACATCGATTCCGAGAATCAGGCGCTCGATCTGCAAGGCAATGTGGCGACCTTTACCGGCAACGTCATCGTGACCCAGGGAACGATCAAAATCACCGCTGACAAAGTGGTGGTGACGCGTCCCGGCGGCGACAGCAACAAAACCATCGTCGATGCCTACGGCAATCCCGCTACCTTCTATCAGATGCAGGACAGCGGCAAGCCGGTTCAGGGCCACGCCGCCAAACTGCACTATGAGCTGGCAAAAGATTTCGTTGAGCTGACCGGCAACGCCTACATTGAGCAGCAGGACAGCAATATTAAAGGCGACCGCATTACCTATCTGGTCAAAGAGCAGAAAATGCAGGCCTACAGCCAGGGCCAGAGCAAACGCGTCACCACTGTGCTGGTGCCGTCGCAGCTGCAGGACAAGAACGCTAACAGCCCGAAAAAGAGTAACTGATCGCTATGGCCACATTAATCGCAGAAAACCTGGCGAAGGCCTATAAAGGCCGTCGCGTGGTGGAAGATGTCAGCCTGCAGGTGAAATCCGGCGAGATCGTCGGCCTGCTCGGCCCTAACGGCGCGGGTAAGACCACCACCTTCTATATGGTCGTCGGCATCGTGCCGCGCGACGCTGGCCGCATCGTGATCGACCAGGACGATATCAGCATTCTGCCGCTGCACGCGCGCGCGCGTCGCGGTATCGGCTATCTACCGCAGGAAGCGTCGATTTTCCGCCGCCTGAGCGTCTATGACAACCTGATGGCGGTGCTGCAAATCCGCGACGATCTTACCGAAGAGCAGCGCCAGGATCGCGCCAACGAGCTGATGGATGAGTTTCATATCGCCCATCTGCGCGACAGCATGGGTCAGGCGCTGTCGGGCGGCGAACGCCGCCGCGTAGAAATCGCTCGCGCGCTGGCTGCTAATCCTAAATTTATCCTGCTTGATGAGCCTTTTGCCGGCGTCGATCCCATCTCGGTTATCGACATCAAAAAGATTATCGAGCACCTGCGCGACAGCGGCCTCGGCGTACTGATTACCGACCATAACGTGCGTGAAACCCTGGCGGTTTGCGAACGCGCTTATATCGTCAGCCAGGGGCGTCTTATCGCCCACGGCACGCCCAATGAAATTCTTGCAGATGAGCAGGTTAAACGGGTTTATTTGGGCGAAGAGTTCAGACTCTGATAAGGTGTCGTTAATACGATGTTTGCTTAGGAAATTTCGTCCTGAATATGAAGCAAGGTTTGCAACTCAGGTTCAGCCAACAGCTGGCAATGACTCCGCAGTTGCAGCAGGCAATCCGGCTGCTGCAGCTCTCTACGCTTGAGCTGCAGCAAGAGCTGCAGCTGGCGCTGGAGAGCAATCCGTTGCTGGAACAGGCTGAAGTGCATGAAGAGATCGACAGCCGCGACTATCAGGAAGATGAGGTGCTGGACACGCGCGAGGCGCTTGAACAGAAAGAGATGCCGGACGATCTGCCGCTCGACGCCACCTGGGACGAAATGTACACCGCAGGCACGCCTTCCGGCACCGGCACTGATTATCAGGATGACGAACTGCCGATCTATCAGGGTGAGACAACGCAGTCGCTACAGGATTACCTGATGTGGCAGGTGGATCTCACCCCTTTCACCGATACCGATCGCGCTATTGCCACCTCGATCGTCGATGCTATCGACGATACCGGATACCTTACCGTTTCGCTTGACGAGATCCTCGACAGCATGGGCAATGACGAGCTGGCGCTGGATGAGGTCGAGGCGGTGCTGAAGCGTATCCAGCGCTTCGATCCGGTGGGCGTAGGCGCGCGCGATCTGCGCGACTGCCTGCTGGTGCAGCTTTCTCAGTTCGCGCCGACCACGCCGATGCTGGCCGAAGCGCGCCTGATTGTCAGCAACCACCTCGATCTGCTGGCTAATCACGATTTCCGCAGCCTGATGCGCGTAACCCGTTTCAAAGAAGATGTGCTGAAAGAGGCGATGCTGCTGATCCAGTCGCTGGATCCGCGCCCTGGCCAGTCGGTACAGACCGGCGAGCCGGAATATGTCATTCCCGACGTGCTGGTACGCAAGATCGGCACGCGCTGGACGGTAGAACTGAATGCCGACAGCGTGCCGCGACTGAAGATCAATCAACACTATGCCGCTATGGGCGGCGCCGCGCGTAACGACAGCGACAGCCAGTTTATCCGCAGCAATCTGCAAGAGGCGCGATGGCTGATTAAAAGCCTGGAAAGCCGCAACGATACGCTGCTGAAAGTGACGCGCTGCATCGTTGAGCAGCAGCAGGCTTTTTTCGAACAGGGCGAAGAGTTTATGCGTCCGATGGTGCTGGCGGATATCGCGCAGGCCGTGGATATGCATGAATCCACTATTTCGCGCGTGACCACGCAGAAATATCTGCACAGCCCGCGCGGCATTTTTGAACTTAAATATTTTTTCTCCAGCCACGTCAATACCGAAGGCGGTGGCGAAGCCTCCTCTACGGCTATTCGCGCGCTGGTGAAAAAATTAATCTCGGCGGAGAATCCCGCTAAACCCTTGAGTGACAGTAAGCTTACCTCCATGTTATCTGAACAAGGCATCATGGTGGCGCGCCGAACCGTCGCTAAATATCGCGAGTCTTTATCTATCCCGCCCTCCAACCAGCGTAAACAGCTGGTTTGACAGAAATGAGAAGGAAGACCTATGCAGCTAAACCTCACTGGGCAAAATGTTGAAATCACCGAAGCGCTGCGTGAATTCATCAGCAGTAAATTTGCCAAACTGGAACACTATTTCGATCGTATCAATCAGGTTTATATTGTTCTGAAAGTGGAAAAGGTCACTCAGGTTGCGGAAGCGACTTTGCATGTCAACGGCGGCGAGCTGCACGCCACGGCGGAAGCGGAAGATATGTATGCGGCGCTTGACGGGCTGGTCGATAAACTCGCCCGTCAGCTAACCCGGCATAAAGACAAACTGAAAAAACACTAACCTTCACGCTTGCAGAGCGCGCGCCGCGCGCTCAGGGCGGTCTGGATGGGGCGGATTTACCGCCCCGTTTTGCCATCTGTGCAAGCGCCACGGGATACCGCGCGGCTGTTAAGCGCGGCAGGCTCGCGGCTCTGTGAACTCGCAAGTGAAACGACAATGAACAACGATCTGACACTGGAACTGAGCACCGTGCTGACGCCGGACTGTACGCGCAACGGCGTACACTGCCAGAGTAAAAAGCGCGCGCTGGAAATTATCAGCGAACTGGCAGCGAAGCAGCTTAATCTGCCGCATCAAACGCTGTTTGAAGCGATCCTGACCCGTGAACGCATGGGCAGTACCGGCATCGGCAACGGTATCGCTATTCCACACGGCAAGCTGGAAGAGGATACGCTGCGCGCCGTAGGCGTCTTTATCAGCCTTGACCAGCCTATCGCATTCGACGCGGTGGACAACCAGCCGGTCGATCTGCTGTTTGCGCTGCTGGTGCCCGCGGACCAGTGCAAAACTCACTTGCACACCCTGTCTCTGGTCGCGAAACGTCTGGCTGACAAGACCGTGTGTCGCCGCCTGCGCGCAGCGCAAAGCGATGAAGAACTCTACGCCATTATTACAGAAGCTCCAGAGGAGCAGTAACGCGCGCTGCGCTTTTACCGGCGTGCGCGCCGGTTTAAAACGGGAGAGAAGGTCATGGTGCTGATGATCGTTAGCGGTCGGTCAGGCTCAGGAAAATCGGTGGCGCTACGCGCGCTTGAAGATATGGGTTTCTACTGCGTCGATAACCTGCCCGTGGTGCTGTTGCCCGAGCTGGCGAACTCGCTGGTAGAGCGTAATATTTCGGCTGCCGTCAGCATCGACGTGCGCAACATGCCGGAGTCGCCGGAAATTTTTGAAACTGCGCTGAATAATCTGCCGGACGCCTTTTCACCGCAGCTGCTGTTTCTGGACGCCGATCGCAATACGCTGATCCGCCGCTACAGCGATACGCGCCGCCTGCATCCGCTCTCCAGTAAGAACCTGTCGCTGGAAAGCGCTATCGACGAAGAGAACGATTTGCTGGAGCCGCTGCGCTCACGGGCCGATTTAATTATCGATACGTCTGAGATGTCGGTTCACGAGCTGGCGGAGATGCTGCGCACGCGGCTGCTGGGCAAGCGCGAACGCGAGCTGACGATGGTATTTGAGTCGTTTGGCTTCAAGCATGGCATCCCTATCGATGCCGACTACGTTTTCGACGTGCGCTTTCTGCCTAACCCGCACTGGGATCCCAAGCTGCGTCCGATGACCGGCCTCGATCGCCCCGTCGCGGCGTTTCTCGATCGCCATACCGAAGTGCACAATTTTATCTACCAGACGCGTAGCTACCTTGAGCTGTGGCTGCCGATGCTGGAAACCAACAACCGCAGCTATCTGACCGTCGCTATCGGCTGTACGGGCGGTAAACACCGTTCGGTTTATATCGCCGAGCAGCTGGCGGACTACTTCCGCTCACGCGGCAAAAATGTACAGTCGCGCCATCGCACGCTGGAAAAACGCAAATCATGACCGTCAAACAAACTGTAGAAATTAAAAACAGGCTGGGCATGCATGCGCGTCCGGCCATGAAGCTGTTTGAACTGGTGCAGAGCTTTGACGCTGAGGTTCTGCTGCGTAACGAGTCCGGGACCGAGGCGGAGGCCAGCAGCGTTATCGCGCTGCTGATGCTCGACTCGGCAAAGGGCGGGCATATTGAAATCGAAGCCAGCGGCCCGGAAGAACAGCAGGCGCTGGCTGCCGTTATCGAACTTTTCGAGGCTGGTTTCGACGAAGACTAATCGCTAGCTAAGGTGGTTACGCAGCAGGAAGCCTTCACCGCCCAGCTGGCGCATCTGACGCATAATCCACTGCTGACGCTGGCGTATGTAGCCTGAAGGCGCATCGGCGCGAAAGCGGATGGGGTTAGGCAGCACAGCCGCCAGCAGCGCGGCTTCGGCTATCGTCAGGCGGCTGGCCGGTTTATGAAAATAACGCTGCGCCGCCGCTTCTACGCCAAAGGTTCCCTGCCCAAACTCGGCGATATTCAGATAAACCGTCAGAATGCGCCGTTTCGTCCAGACGGTTTCAATGCCCACTGTTAATCCCGCTTCCAGCCCTTTTCTCACCCAGCTGCGTCCATCCCAGAGAAAGAGATTCTTCGCCGTTTGCTGCGACAGCGTTGAAGCGCCGCGCATGCGTTCGCTTTCGCTGCCCAGCGCCGTTTCAATTGCACCGACGTCAAAGCCCCAGTGCTCTGGGAATTTCTGGTCTTCCGAGGCGATGACCGCCAGCGCCATCCAGGGGGAGATCTCGTCGTGCCCCACCCAGTCGGAATGCGCGACGTAATGAAAATCGCCGCGCAGCCAGGCACCAACCTGCCGTTCCGCCATCACCGCTGAAAAGGGTACGGGCAGGAAGGCAAACAGGGCAATCCCAGCCGCCCAGATACCGAGGATAACGACGACAGCGTCGATGCCGGCTCGTTTAATACGGCGCCAGCGGCTCCCTTTATTCTTGCTCATGCAATGTTCTCTTACCTGTTCCCTGCATTAATCAATTACCGACGTGATAAAAGTCCCGTCTTGGTCAAAATCGCTGAAGAAGCGCAATAAAATGCGTTTTTTTTATCCTTAACAGCGACATTTTACTACCAGAATCTCAAAACAGATCGAATGACATCAAGCACTTCCGTTAAAAAGGAATCGGTTCCATACGCCCTAATCGCTTATCGGTTTTCACGCTCTATACTTAATCATTTGTGATAAGGATGATTTCGAATCATTCACCTTTCTAAACTATGCTCTTTAGCGCACTGTTCTGCATTTCACCATTTGACTATGATGGTTACACAATATACAGCTTCGGACTGCTAATTTGATCTTTCTGGTGGGGTCAATAGCGTTCGCTTTCCCGGCCTAACCCCTGTAAAGCAGTACGACTTAAATCAAATCTGGAACTTTACAGGCGTGCTTTCCAAAACGTTTTGGATAAAGCGAGGTAAATACCCTGTTATCCCATAAATTTCATTGCCTTACATTGATAAAAAGTGTCCGTTGCCAGTCAGACGCTTTTTCTCTTGCCTGAGGCCATGCTCCGTTCGTTCTGGCAAACAAAAACCGCACAAAAAATAGTACAATTGATCAAAATAAGCGCAATGCAACGCAGAAACTAATTCCTTACTTGACTGTGTTGCCAAATTAATGTTTTCTGTATTTAAACGCTGCTCAACATCACACATTTTAATGAATCTTTCCCTGGTCATTGATGAATTTGCTAAGGTGATGACAGACGTTAACCAATACCACGCTGCTGCACTTTAACTCCTCTAAGTATAGCAACAGCGCCTTTTTCCCTGGTGTTGGCGCAGTATTCGCGCACCCCGGTCTTCGACTGGGGTCATTTTTTTTTAAGACCCTGACTTTTCTCTTTCCGCTACCCAGTCGCGCAGCACCTGAACGTCATGACGCCACTCCTGTTTTAGCTCTTCGATCCATTCGCCTACGTTGTCCCACCATGCCGGCAGTTCCGGGCTCTGAATCTGCCTGGCCACCTGCTGTAGATGCTGTAACCCAACCGATCCCGCCGCGCCTTTGATTTTGTGTCCCTCCTCCGCAATGCCTTTCTGATCGCGCGCCATCAGATTTGAATCCAGCACCTCCAGATAGCCAGGCATCATCTGTTCAAACATCGTCAGGCTCTGCGTAATCAGGCCAGGGCCTACCAGCTCGATATATTGTTCCAGCATCGGCACATCAAGCAGCGTGCGCGTCTTGCTATCGCTTTCGGGGCGTTCAGCCTCACTCTCTTCGCTCTGATGATCCCAGAACTTTTTAATCATGGCGGTCAGCGCCGGTACGGATAGCGGCTTGCTGAGCACGTCATCCATACCGGCGTCCAGATACTCTTTCTTGTCCTTGAGCACGTTGGCGGTCAGTGCCACCAGCGGCGGCAGGCTGGCACCAGGGTAGCGCTGATGGATAGCGCGCGAAACGTCGAGACCGGTCATATCCGGCAGCTGGATATCCAGCAGGGCGAGATCGAACTCCAGCGGGTCGAACATCTCCAGCGCGGCCTGGCCTGTCATCGCGACTTCAACGCTACAGCCCAGCTTCTCCAGCACCGAGCGCGCCACGATCACGTTCAGCTCGATATCTTCTACCAGCAAGACGTGCAGCGCCGGCAGCGGCATGCTGTCGTCTCTGTCATCATCCTCCACCTCTTCCGCCACGCGCGGCGCTTTAATCAGTACGGTAAAACAGGAGCCCTGCCCCGGCGCGCTGCGCACGCTGATATCGCCGCCCATTGCCTGCGCCAGCCGACGCGATACCGCCAGTCCAATGCCGGTGCCGGTCGCCGGTTTGCCGCCGTGTTGATCTTTCACCTGATAGTACATGGCGAAAATCTTGTCCTGCTCCTCCTGCGGAATCCCCTGCCCGGAGTCCTCAACCTCAAAGCGCAGCGTTTCGTTCTGCTCATAGGCGACGCGCACTACGATCTCCCCATGCTGGGTGAACTTCACTGCGTTGCCGATAAGGTTCCACAGGATCTGACGCAGGCGCGTGCCGTCAGCGCAAATCTTATGCGGCAGCGGCAGGTTCGGCGCCATAACGAACTTCAGCCCCTTCGGCTGCGCCAGCAGCCCGGAGAGGTTCTCCAGATCCGCGAGGAAGCCGGTGAAGTCGAGCGGCTGGTTATCCAGCTGCACCTTGCGGCGCTCAATCTTGTCCACCTCAATGACGTCGTTGAAGATATTGCCGAGCGTAATAGCGGAAACGTGGATGGTTTTGAGGTACTTCAACTGCTCCTGATTGAGATCGGTATCAAGCAGAATACGGCTCAGGCCGACAATGCCGTTAAGCGGCGTACGCAGCTCGTGGCTGATAGTTGAGATAAAGGTGGTTTTCTCCCGGCTGGCGTTCTCCAGCGCGTCCTGATAGCGCTTACGCTCGGTTATATCGCGGCCAAAGCCCATCAGCCCGCTGCGTTTGCCAACGCGGTCGTAGTAAGGCACTTTGCGGATTTCAAAACAGGCTTTGCGCCCGTCAGGGTATTGCAGCCACTGTTCGTAGGTAAGCGAGACGTTATGACGGAAAACCTTCTCATCCGTCTCCAGCACCTTACTGGCGGCGTCCTCATCGTAAATATCGCGCGGCGTCAGCCCAATCAGCTGCTTTTCGCTTTTTCCGGTCAGCAGCTCCATAGCGCGGTTACAGCCGGAAAACTGCTTGTCGATGTTGCGGTAGAACACCAGATCGGGGGAGGCGTCGAGGAAAGAGCGCAGAAACGAAGATTGCTGTTCCAGCTCGATCTGCGCCTGTTCGCGGCGGGCCATCTCTTCGCGCAGCTTATCCATCACCTGCTCGCGCGCCTGCTCCGCTTTAATACGATCGTTAATTTCCTGGTTGAGCTGCGTGATGGTCTCTTTCATCTGCTGGTTTAGCTCTAAATCGCGGGTGCGCATCTCCTCCAGCTTATCTACCAGCCGCGACAGACGCTGGCGCGACTCTTCCAGCTGATCGACCACCACGGAGAGAAAGTAGACCGCCCAGGGCGTAATCAGCAGCCCGAAGAAAACCGAGCGCACGACGTCGATGCTCTCGACATGCCCGCGCAGCACCATGGTCACCGCCATCTGCACAACCATCGCCAGCACCACCAGCGCCGACGCCAGCAACAACGAAAAACGCACCAGTCCCAGCTTAACCATTAAATCAACGTAATACTGCGCCAGCAGGCGAATCTGTTTCATACGAACTCCCTGGAAAAGAACAGGCTCATCATAGCGTAATTACCCTGCGGTTGGCGCGACGATGCGCAGGAAAGCGCGCGTTATGCCCCGTTATGGTGCATCTGACGCCACGATCGGCGACGATGCCTGCGCAGACGCTAAATCACTTGACTAATTGTGCCAACCGAATAATCTGGAGGGCCGCCTGTTTACCGGCGATTGTGATCTAAGTCTTTCATTTCTCTTTGCCGACAGCGTTCTGTTGTCCCGGCACCTCTTTATTTTTTTGAATAGAAATTCATTTTAACTGCGTGGATAATCGAACCTGCTTTGATTAATTTTACTTATGGCGACCCCGCATTTGATTCAAATATGCCGTTATAAGAAAAACAGATACATGATGTGCGGGTAATCTGCTATGTAGCAGATTCTGCTGTCAAACCCCTTCAAGCCAGCACGCTAAAGGGATATGACCGCTTCATGACAGTGAGACAGTTCACATTTCCGCCGGTCATGCTAAATGGTCAACCGACAGTTTTTTAGGGTTAAATTTCATTAAATTCAAGAAATTAACTCAATTAACCTTGATAAAAACACGACCAGGAACGCTATTTGACGTAATTCCGCTTTCCCGATAAGTTGGAAATCCGCTGGAAGCTTTCTGGACGGGTGCTCAACTCGTCATATTTATGCAGTAACAGAGATTCCCCCTGTAACAAGACCACGACGCTTGTGACAACGACGCCAACGGCCAGACAGATGGGGCGACAAAGGAGTGCAGCGCACGATGCGCGCCAGCCTGTCGCTTAGCTCTTTCTGCGCCCGTAGCCCGACCAAAGGGAATCCACAGAGCCTGGGGAGGTTCACTGAAATGTTGTATGACAAATCCCTTGAAAAGGATAACTGTGGTTTCGGCCTCATCGCCCATATAGAAGGCGAACCTAGCCACAAGGTAGTGCGTACCGCCATTCATGCGCTGGCCCGTATGCAACACCGCGGCGCGATCCTTGCCGACGGCAAGACCGGCGACGGCTGTGGTCTGTTATTACAAAAACCTGACCGCTTTTTCCGCGTAGTGGCGGAAGAGAAAGGCTGGCGCCTGGCGAAAAATTACGCCGTGGGCATGCTTTTCCTTAGCCACGATGAGGAAGAGGCTCAGGCGAGCCGCCGTATCGTGGAAGAGGAAGTGGTCCGTGAAACCCTCTCTGTGGTCGGCTGGCGCGACGTGCCCGTCAATCAGGATGTGCTGGGAGAGATTGCCCTCTCTTCTATGCCGCGCATTCAGCAACTTTTTATCAATGCGCCGGCTGGCTGGCGTCCGCGCGATATGGAGCGTCGTCTCTATATGGCTCGCCGCCGCGCGGAAAAGCGCATTGAGCAGAGCGACGATAAAGCGTTCTACATCTGTAGCTTCTCAAACCAGGTCAATATCTATAAAGGCCTGTGTATGCCGGCCGACCTGCCGCGCTTTTATCTCGATCTGGCGGATCTGCGTCTGGAGTCGGCGATTTGCCTGTTCCATCAGCGCTTCTCCACCAACACAGTGCCGCGCTGGCCGCTGGCGCAGCCGTTCCGCTATATGGCGCACAACGGCGAAATCAACACCATCGCTGGCAACCGGCAGTGGGCGCGTGCGCGCGCCTACAAATTCAATACGCCGCTGATCCCCGATCTGCAGAACGCCGGGCCGTTTGTTAACGAAACCGGCTCTGACTCCAGCTCAATGGATAACATGCTGGAGCTGTTCCTGAACGGCGGCATGGATTTAGTGCGCGCTATGCGCCTGCTGGTGCCGCCCGCCTGGCAGAACAACCCGGATATGGATCCAGAACTGCGCGCCTTCTTCGACTTTAACTCGATGCATATGGAGCCGTGGGACGGCCCGGCAGGCATCGTGATGTCTGATGGCCGCTATGCCGCCTGTAACCTTGACCGTAACGGCCTGCGCCCGGCGCGCTACGTGATCACCAAAGACAAGCTGATCACCTGCGCCTCCGAAGTCGGCATCTGGGACTACCAGCCAGACGAAGTGGTGGAGAAAGGCCGCGTCGGGCCTGGCGAACTGATGGTGATCGACACCCGTATCGGGCGCATTCTGCATTCGGCGGAAACCGATAACGATCTCAAGAGCCGCCATCCCTATAAAGAGTGGATGGAGAAAAACGTTAAGCGTCTGGTGCCGTTCGAAGATTTGCCTGACAACCAGGTCGGCAGCCGCGAGCTTAACGACCCGCTGCTGGCGACATACCAGAAGCAGTTCGGCTACAGCAGCGAAGAGCTCGACACCATTATCCGCGTGCTGGGCGAGAACGGCCAGGAAGCGGTCGGCTCAATGGGCGACGATACGCCGTTCGCCGTACTTTCCAGCCGTCCGCGCATCATTTATGACTATTTCCGCCAGCAGTTCGCGCAGGTGACTAACCCGCCGATCGATCCGCTGCGTGAAAACCATGTGATGTCGCTGGCCACCAGCATCGGCCGCGAGATGAACGTGTTCTGCGAGGCGGAAGGCCAGGCGCACCGCGTCAGCTTTAAGTCCCCTATCCTGCTGTGGTCCGATTTCAATCAGCTGACCACGATGGAAGGCGAATATTATCGCGCCGATACGCTGGATTGCACCTTCGACCCGGCGACGCAGACGCTGGAGCAGGCGATGCACGCCCTGTGCGACGAGGCAGAGCGTATGGTACGCAACGGCACCGTACTGCTGGTGCTCTCCGATCGCGCTATCAGCGAAAACCGTCTGCCGGTTCCGGCGCCGATGATCGTCGGCGCGGTGCAGACGCGCCTGGTTGAGAAGAACCTGCGCTGCGACGCCAACATCATCGTTGAGACCGCCAGCGCGCGCGATCCGCACCACTTCGCTGTACTGCTCGGTTTCGGCGCGACCGCTATCTATCCTTACCTCGCCTATGAATCGCTGGCGAAGATGGTCGACAGCAACGTCATCGAGAAAGATTATCGCGCGGTGATGCTGAACTACCGTAACGGCATCAACAAAGGTCTCTACAAGATCATGTCCAAAATGGGCATCTCGACTATCGCCTCCTATCGCTGCTCGAAACTGTTCGAAGCGGTGGGCCTGCATGCCGATGTGTCGAGCCTCTGCTTCCAGGGCGTCGTCAGCCGCATCAGCGGCGCGAACTTCGCTGACTTCCAGCAGGACCTGATCAATCTGGCGAAGCGCGCCTGGCTGCAGCGTAAACCGCTGGACCAGGGCGGCCTGCTGAAGTACGTCCACGGCGGCGAATACCATGCCTACAACCCGGATGTGGTCGCTACGCTGCAGCGCGCCGTACAGAGCGGCGAATACAGCGACTATCAGGAGTACGCGAAGCTGGTGAACGAGCGTCCGGTAGCGACGCTGCGCGATCTGCTGGAGCTGCAGCCGGGCACCGAATCGATCCATATCGACGACGTCGAGCCGGCCAGCGAGCTGTTTAAACGCTTTGATACCGCAGCGATGTCAATCGGCGCGCTCAGCCCGGAGGCGCATGAGGCGCTGGCCGAAGCGATGAACTCGCTCGGCGGCTACTCTAACTCCGGCGAAGGCGGCGAAGATCCGGCGCGCTACGGCACCAATAAAGTGTCGCGCATCAAACAGGTCGCATCGGGCCGCTTCGGCGTTACGCCAGCCTATCTGGCCAATGCCGACGTGATTCAGATTAAAGTGGCGCAGGGCGCCAAGCCTGGCGAGGGCGGTCAGCTGCCGGGCGATAAAGTAACGCCTTACATCGCGAAGCTGCGCTACTCCGTACCGGGCGTTACGCTGATTTCGCCGCCGCCGCATCACGACATCTACTCGATTGAAGATCTGGCGCAGCTGATTTTCGACCTGAAACAGGTGAACCCGAAGGCGATGATTTCAGTGAAGCTGGTCTCCGAACCGGGCGTCGGCACCATCGCTACCGGCGTGGCGAAAGCCTATGCCGACCTGATCACTATCGCAGGCTATGACGGCGGCACCGGCGCCAGCCCGTTAAGTTCGGTCAAATATGCGGGCTGTCCGTGGGAGCTTGGCCTGGTGGAAACGCAGCAGGCGCTGGTCTCCAACGGTCTGCGCCACAAGATCCGTCTGCAGGTAGACGGCGGCCTGAAGACCGGCCGCGACATTATCAAGGCGGCGATCCTGGGCGCGGAAAGCTTTGGCTTCGGTACCGGCCCGATGGTGGCGCTGGGCTGTAAATATCTGCGTATCTGTCACCTTAACAACTGTGCGACCGGTGTAGCGACCCAGGATGACAAGCTGCGTAAGAACCACTATCACGGCCTGCCCTTCAAGGTAACTAACTACTTTGAGTTCATTGCGCGTGAAACCCGCGAGCTGATGGCCAGCCTGGGCGTAAAACGCCTGACTGACCTGATTGGCCGCACCGATCTGCTGAAAGAGCTGGATGGCTTCACCGCCAAGCAGCAGAACCTGGATCTCTCGTCGCTGCTGAAAACCGCGACGCCGATGCCGGGCAAAGCGCTGCACTGCACCGAAGGCAGCAACCCGCCGTTCGACAAAGGCGAGCTGAATAAGGCGCTGCATGACCAGGCGATGCCGTTTGTGGAAGCAAGACAGAGTAAGACCTTCTTCTTCGACATCCGCAACACCGACCGCTCCGTAGGCGCGACGCTTTCTGGTGCTATCGCGGCGATCCACGGCGATCAGGGACTGGCGGCGGATCCGATCCGCGCGCACTTCTCCGGCACCGCCGGTCAGAGCTTCGGCGTGTGGAACGCAGGCGGCGTCGAACTGACGCTGACCGGCGACGCCAACGACTACGTCGGCAAAGGGATGGCTGGCGGTATGCTGGCGATCCGTCCGCCGGTCGGCTCCGCGTTCCGCAGCCACGAAGCGACCATTGCGGGCAATACCTGCCTCTATGGCGCGACGGGCGGTAAGCTGTTCGCCGCAGGCCGCGCAGGCGAGCGTTTCGCGGTGCGTAACTCTGGCGCGATTACGGTCGTTGAAGGGATTGGCGACAACGGTTGTGAATATATGACCGGGGGCATTGTCTGCGTACTGGGCCGCACCGGCGTGAACTTCGGCGCTGGCATGACGGGCGGCTTCGCCTACGTGCTGGATGAAGACGGCGAGTTCCGCAAGCGCGTCAACCCGGAGCTGGTGGAAGTGCTTAACGTCGACGAGCTGGCGATCCACGAGGAGCACCTGCGCGGCTTAATCACCGAACATGTGCAACACACCGGTTCCAGCCGCGGCGAGGAGATCCTTGCCAACTGGCCGCTCTGGTCGTCGCGCTTCGCCCTGGTTAAACCCAAGTCCAGTGATGTTAAAGCGTTGCTGGGTCACCGCAGTCGTTCCGCAGCCGAGCTGCGTGTGCAGGCACAGTAATAGTTCGCCCCGTCTGGCGCGTCGCGCCGGACGGGATAGCCGTAAGAGGTTACGATGAGTCAAAACGTCTATCAATTTATCGACTTGCAGCGCGTTGACCCGCCAAAGAAGCCGCTGAAAATTCGTAAAATTGAGTTTGTGGAAATCTATGAGCCCTTTTCCGAGAGCCAGGCGAAGGCGCAGGCCGATCGCTGTCTCTCCTGCGGTAACCCTTACTGCGAGTGGAAGTGTCCGGTTCACAACTACATTCCTAACTGGCTGAAGCTGGCGAACGAAGGCCGCATTATGGAAGCGGCGGATCTGTCGCATCAGACCAACAGCCTGCCGGAAGTGTGCGGACGCGTTTGTCCACAGGATCGTCTGTGCGAAGGCTCCTGCACCCTGAACGACGAGTTCGGCGCGGTCACTATCGGCAATATCGAGCGCTACATCAACGATAAAGCGATGGAGATGGGCTGGAAGCCGGATATGTCGCACGTTAAACCGACCGGCAAGCGGGTGGCGATCATCGGCGCTGGCCCGGCGGGCCTCGCCTGCGCCGACGTGCTGACGCGTAACGGCGTGAAAGCGGTGGTTTACGATCGCCATCCGGAAATCGGCGGCCTGCTGACCTTCGGCATTCCGTCGTTCAAGCTGGAAAAAGAGGTGATGATCAAACGCCGTAAGCTCTTTACCGAAATGGGCATTGAGTTCCAGCTGAATACTGAAGTGGGCCGCGACATACAGATGAGCGACCTGGTGAACGCCTATGATGCGGTTTTCCTTGGCGTCGGCACCTATCAGTCGATGCGCGGCGGACTGGAGAATGAGGATGCGCCAGGCGTCTATGATGCGCTGCCGTTCCTGATCGCCAACACCAAACATACCATGGGCTTTGCGCAGCAGGACGACCAGCCTTACGTCAATATGGAAGGCAAGCGCGTTGTGGTGCTGGGCGGCGGCGATACCGCGATGGACTGCGTACGTACCTCAATCCGTCAGGGCGCAACGCACGTGACCTGCGCCTATCGTCGTGATGAAGCGAATATGCCAGGCTCGAAACGCGAGGTGAAAAACGCGCGTGAAGAGGGTGTGGAGTTTCAGTTCAACGTGCAGCCGCTGGGCATCGAAATCAACGCCAGCGGTCGCGTCAGCGGCGTAAAAGTGGCGCGTACCGAGATGGGCCAGCCCGATGCGGCAGGACGTCGTCGCGCTGAGATCGTGGCCGGCTCGGAGCATGTGCTGCCCGCAGACGCAGTGGTAATGGCGTTCGGTTTCCGTCCGCACAAAATGGAATGGCTTGCCGATTTTAGCGTAGAGCTGGATGGCCAGGGACGCATTATCGCGCCGGAACACGCGGAGAGCGCCTTTCAAACCAGCAACCCTAAAATCTTCGCCGGCGGCGATGCGGTGCGCGGTTCAGACCTGGTGGTGACAGCAATTGCCGAAGGCCGTAAAGCCGCAGAAGGCATTATGGACTATCTGGAAGTGTAAGCTTCTACAGCGACAAAAAAGCCGGCTATCGCAGCCGGCTTTTTTTTATCTTTTATTTCACCACGCGCAGCGACGGGCGATTGCCGCGCGGCGGCGGATCGTCATCCGGCGAGTTGTCTTCTTCGGTGGCATCGTCCGGACGATCGCCATCAATTACTGACATCACAGGATCGGCCGGCGTCTCTTCCGCGTCCTGTGCGCCCAGCTCATAGGCCGGTTCCGGCTCGAACATAGTGCCCGCGCCATTTTCACGCGCGTAGATTGCCAGAATAGCGGCCATCGGCACAGAAACCTGACGCGGCACGCCGCCGAAACGCGCATTGAAACGCACTTCGTCGTTGCCGAGTTCCAGATTGCCGACCGCGCGCGGCGCAATGTTCAGCACAATCTGGCCATCGCGCGCGTACTCAAGCGGCACCTGAACGCCTTGCAGATTGATGTCGACCACCAGATGCGGCGTCAGCTGGTTGTCGAGCAGCCAGTCGTAAAACGCGCGCAACAGGTAAGGACGACGGGCTGAGAGTTGCGACATTTCCATAGATTAGCCCCGGGCTTGCAGGCGCATTTCACGTTCCGCTTCCGTCAGTGAAGCGAGGAAAGAGTCACGCTCAAATACGCGATTCATATAGCCTTTCAGTTCTTTCGAACCGGCGCCAGCAAGATCGATGCCCATAGACGGCAGACGCCACAGCAGCGGTGCCAGATAGCAATCCACCAGGCTAAACTCCTCGCTCATAAAGAACGGGGTGCGGGCGAACAGCGGCGCAATCGCCAGCAGCTCTTCACGCAGCTGCTTACGCGCGGCTTCCGCTTCCTGACCGCTGCTTTTTTCAATGGTGTGCATCAGGCTGTACCAGTCCTGCTCGACGCGGTGCATCATCAGACGGCTTTCGCCACGCGCAACCGGATAAACCGGCATCAGCGGCGGATGCGGGAAGCGCTCGTCCAGGTATTCCATAATGATGCGGGATTCATACAGCGTCAGTTCGCGATCTACCAGCGTCGGCACAGTGCGATACGGGTTGAGGTCAATCAGATCCTGCGGCAGGTTATCCATTTCGACCTGCTCGATCTCTACACTAACGCCTTTTTCAGCCAGTACGATGCGTACCTGATGGCTGAAAATGTCAGTAGGACCGGAAAACAGCGTCATTACCGAACGTTTGTTGGCAGCGACAGCCATGAAAACCTCCAAGTTTGTTCACAAAAAGTTACTGCGAATAGCCAACCACACGGCGACTCACCTGCTCAATCGTTCGCTCACAGCCTGCGCTAGTCTTGTCTCTCCGACATCCCGACGGTTGACCGACATAACACGCCGACTTATGGGCGCAAAGTGACACAGAGTTTACCAGATTTTGGGCAGCTTGTGGGCGGGGATTCGAGATTTGCGGGGAATTTGCGAGCAGCGCAGGGATTTTAGCGCTATTCAGACGCGCCGAAGGGGAAAATAAAAAACCCGCCGAAGCGGGTTTTTTGTGCCAATCGTAGCAGCCGGAGCCGCAAACAATTAACGCTTGGAGAACTGCGGACGACGGCGTGCTTTACGCAGACCGACTTTCTTACGTTCAACCTGACGTGCGTCACGGGTAACGAAGCCCGCTTTACGCAGTTCAGCACGCAGAGATTCGTCGTACTCCATCAGAGCGCGGGTGATGCCGTGACGGATCGCACCTGCCTGACCAGAAATACCACCACCTTTAACGGTGACGTACAGATCGAATTTACCAACCAGGTCCAGCAGCTCAAGCGGCTGACGAACTACCATGCGGGCAGTTTCGCGACCGAAATACTGTTCCAGAGAACGTTGGTTGATAACGATGTTGCCACTGCCCGGCTTAATGAATACGCGAGCGGTGGAGCTTTTGCGGCGACCAGTGCCGTAGTTTTGAGTTTCAGCCATTGCCTGTAATCCCGATTAAATGTCAAGAACTTGCGGTTGCTGTGCCGCATGGGTGTGCTCGTTGCCCGCGTAAACTTTCAGCTTACGGAACATTGCACGGCCCAGCGGGCCCTTCGGCAGCATGCCTTTAACCGCGATTTCAATCACACGCTCAGGACGGCGAGCAATCATCTCTTCAAAGGTCGCCTGTTTGATACCACCGATGTGGCCGGTGTGGTGATAGTAAATCTTGTCAGTACGCTTGTTGCCGGTAACGGCGACTTTGTCAGCGTTCAGAACGATGATGTAATCACCAGTATCAACGTGCGGAGTGTACTCCGCTTTATGCTTACCACGCAGACGGCGCGCCAGTTCAGTCGCCAGGCGACCCAAGGTTTTGCCAGTTGCGTCAACAACATACCAGTCACGCTGTACGGTTTCTGGTTTAGCTGTAAAAGTTTTCATCGAAAAGCTTACCCAAATTAAGTTACACGTTGGTGAAAACCCAAACGCTTAAGTAAACGGTTGAGGCTCACACGACCATTTTGACCAGCAAGCCCACCCCTTCGGATAGAGTTACCGGAGCACAACGGATTCGGGAAATAAATCCAGTTGCTGTAACGTGGGGTCGCAAGATTATAGAGAAGTCGATTACAAAAATCGAACTCTATTTGATCTTTTTATTGGGCGCGATCAGGGCAGATGCGGCAGCCGCAGATACTCTTCGCTCTGCATCTCCTGCAGGCGCGACAGGCAGCGCTGATACTCAAATTTCAGCCGCGTGCCCTGATAGATTTCAAACAGCGAGGTTTCCGCCGCGACTACCAGTTTGACGTGGCGCTCGTAGAACTCATCCACCAGCGCGAGGAAGCGTCGCGCCTGATCTTCGGTTTTATAAATCATCACCGGCACGTCATAGAGCAGCACGCTGTGAAAGCGACGCGACAGCTCGATATAGTCATGCTGGCTGCGCCCTTCCCCGCACAGCGTCAGGAAGTCGATCGCCAGCACACCTTCACTGACACCCAGCGTCGGCATCTGACGATGGTTAATCTCCAGCACCGGCGCGTCGTCGCGCGCGCTGCCCGCCAGCGCCTTAAACATGCGTTCCATTTCGGCGTGCGTCGCCTCGTTCAGCGGCGAGTTCCACAGGTGCGCTGAGGTCAGGGTGCGTAGCCGGTAGTCGATGCCGGCGTCGACGTTCATCACGTCGCAGTGCTGTTTGATCTGCTCAATTGCTGGCAGAAAGCGCGCGCGCTGCAGGCCGTTGCGGTAGAGATCGTCCGGTGGAATATTCGACGTCGCCACCAGCGTGATGCCGCGCGCGAAGAGCGCCTCCATCAGCGTGCCGAGCAGCATAGCGTCGGTAATATCGGAGACGAAGAATTCATCGAAGCAGAGAATATCCGTTTCGGCTTTAAAACGGTCGGCGATCGTCAGTAAAGGATCGCTCTGTCCCTGCAGCTGGGTCAGCTCTTCATGCACGCGCAGCATAAAGCGATGGAAATGCAGGCGCAGCTTGCGGTTGCCAGGAATAGACTGAAAAAACAAATCCATGACCCAGGTTTTGCCGCGCCCTACGCCGCCCCACATATAGAGGCCGCGCACCGGCGCCTGCGTTTCGCTTTTCTCTTTGCCCATCAGTCGGGACAGGCGGCCAAATAATCCTTTGCCGCTCGCAGGTTGCTCAGGCTGACGCGCGATCAGCGCCCGCTGAACGGCGTCCAGTCGGGTGATCGCTTCACGTTGTACATCATCGGGTTTAAAGTCGCCCTGCGACAGCGCCTGCTCATAGCGCGCAAGCGGAGATGAGGTTTGCATGGTTCTCTCAGAATCCCTGATAAGGTCTTATTCACAGTTCGGTTGATGAAAAAAAGGCCGCTCTACACTAAGGCATGCCGCCTCAGAGTTCCACATCCATAAGATTAACGGGTATAGTGGCTATTATTGAAATGGTGGATGCCCTACAAGCAACGGAAATTACATGGGAGTCATTATGACCTGGGAATACGGGCTAATTGGTTTAGTAATTGGCATTATTATCGGCGCGGTTGCCATGCGTTTTGGTAACAAAAAGCTGCGTGAACAGCGTAGCATGCAGTACGAGCTGGAGAAGTCTAAAGCGGAGCTGGCGGATTACCGCGAAGAGCTCACTAACCACTTCGCGCAGAGCGCAGAGCTGCTGGATAATATGGCGCGCGACTATCGCCAGCTTTATCAGCATATGGCGAAAGGATCGAACGATCTGCTGCCGAACCTGCCGGGCGAAAAAAATCCTTTTGCCTATCAGCTGACTGAAGCGGAAGCGGATAACGATCAGGCGCCGGTTCAGATCCCGCGCGACTATTCTGAAGGCGCTTCCGGCCTGCTGCGTGGCGAACGCGCCGCGCGCGACTAATCTTATTGGGGCGCAATCACGTTGCGCCCCGCATTTTTGCGAACCCGACCCTGAATCAGCTGTCACATACGTTTACTCCCCCACTTTTCGCAGCGAGAGCGTTGTAGCAATGAAAAAACAAGCACGACTGTTAAGCGCATTAGCCTTGAGTATTGGGATGAGCCTTGCCGCGGCGCCTGCTGCGATGGCGACATTACCCGCGCAGATTCAGGGCCAGCCATTACCCAGCCTGGCGCCGATGCTGGAAAAAGTGTTACCGGCGGTAGTCAGCGTCCATGTTGAAGGTACGGAAGCGGCCAGCCAGGCGCAGGATATTCCTGAGCCGTTAAAACGCTTTTTCGGTCAGGGACCGGGCGGCGATCAGGCGCAGCCTTTTGAAGGATTGGGCTCCGGCGTGATTATTGACGCCGCTAAGGGCTATATCCTCACCAATAACCATGTGGTTAACGGCGCGGACAAAATCAGCGTGCAGCTTGGCGACGGCAGCGAATATGACGCGAAGCTGATTGGACATGACGAACAGACCGACATCGCCCTGATTCAGGTTGAAGGCGCGAAGAACCTGACCCAGGTGAAAATCGCCGACTCCGATCAGCTGAAAGTGGGCGACTTCGCCGTGGCGATCGGCAACCCGTTTGGTCTGGGTCAGACCGCCACCTCCGGCATTATCTCTGCACTGGGCCGCAGCGGGCTTAATCTGGAAGGCCTGGAAAACTTTATCCAGACCGACGCCGCTATTAACCGCGGCAACTCCGGCGGCGCGCTGGTCAATCTTAATGGCGAGCTGATCGGCATCAATACGGCGATCCTGGCCTCAAGCGGCGGCAATATCGGCATCGGCTTCGCTATCCCCAGCGACATGGCGATGAATCTGGCGCAGCAGCTGATTAAATATGGCGAAGTGAAACGCGGCCAGCTCGGTATCAAAGGTACCGAAATGACGGCGGATATCGCCAAGGCGTTTAACGTCGATGCGCAGCGCGGCGCGTTCGTCTCCGAGGTGCTGCCACAGTCCGCCGCCCAGAAAGCGGGGATTAAGTCAGGCGATATTATCACCTCGATTAACGACAAGCCGATCACCAGCTTTGCTGAACTGCGCGTGAAGGTGGGCACCACCGCGCCGGGCGAGAAAGTGAAGCTCGGCCTGCTGCGCGACGGCAAGCCGCTCTCGGTCGAGGTAACGCTGGAGCAAAGCGCGCAGAGCACTGCGAGCGCCCAGTTAATGTCGCCTGCGCTGCAGGGCGCAATGCTGAGCGACGGCGCGACGAAAACTGGCGATAAAGGCGTGAAGATCGACAGCATTGAAAAAGGCACGCCTGCTGAGCAGGTCGGTCTGCAAAAAGATGATGTGATCGTCGGCGTTAACCGCACGCGCGTTAACAGCCTCGCTGAGATGCGCAAGGTGCTGGAAGGTAAACCGCCGGTGCTGGCGCTGAACGTGGTGCGCGGCGACGAATCTATCTACCTGCTGCTGCGTTAATCTTCTCTACAGGCGAACAACACGATCGCGTGTTTGTTCGCCTTTCTCGTGCTATTCTGCCCTGCGATCTCCCCCTGGCGTAAGTTAACACCATGTTTCCTAAACTTTTGCGTTCAGTGGTGTTGGGCCTGATAGTCGCGGGCATTTTGCTTGCGGCGCTGCCCGCACTGCGTATGGGCGGCACCAGCGCCCTTCTCGACCATGACGACAGCAACGATAAGACGCCATTCAGCTTTAATGCCGGCGTACGCCGCGCTGTGCCCGCAGTAGTCAACGTCTACAACCGCAGCGCCCACGGCAATAACAACCGCGGCATTACCACGCTGGGTTCCGGCGTGATCATGAACGCTAAAGGCTACATCCTTACCAACAAGCACGTTATCAACAACGCCGATCAGATTATCGTCGCGCTGCAGGATGGCCGTTTCTTTGAAGCCAACCTGGTAGGTTCGGACGCAATGACCGATCTGGCGGTGCTGAAAATTACCGCCTCCAGCCTGCCGGTTATCCCGATTAACCCACACCGCGTGCCGCATATCGGCGATGTGGTGATGGCGATCGGCAACCCCTATAACCTGGGCCAAACCGTTACGCAGGGTATTATCAGCGCCACTGGCCGCGTCGGGTTGAGCTCATCGGGGCGCCAGAACTTCCTGCAAACTGACGCCTCCATCAATCAGGGCAACTCCGGCGGCGCGCTGATTAACTCGCTGGGCGAGCTAATGGGCATCAACACCCTGACCTTTGATAAAAGCAACGACGGCGAGACGCCGGAAGGCATTGGTTTCGCCATTCCTACCGCGCTGGCGAGCAAGATTATGGATAAGCTGATCCGCGACGGCCGCGTTATTCGCGGCTATATCGGCATTACCGGGCGCGAGCTGCCTGCGCTGCATAATCAGGGCAGCGGTATCGATCACGTTCAGGGCATTATCGTTAGCGTGGTGACGCCTGGCGGCCCGGCGGAGAAAGCGGGCATTCAGGTGAATGACGTGCTGCTAAGCGTCAACGGCAAACCGGCCGTTTCCGCTCAGGAGACGATGGATCAGGTCGCGGAGATCCGCCCAGGGTCGGTGATTAAAGTCGACGTATTACGCAACGATCAGAAGCTGACGCTGCCGGTCACTATTCAGGAGTTTCCTGACAGCGAGAACTGATTCTAAGGCGGTTGCCTCTTTCAGACAGCTTCAGCGTTGAGAAGTGGGTAGCGGGAGCCGAAGAGCAAAGCGTCCCGCGCCAGGGAAGGCGCGGGCCGAGCGAGCAAGGATGCCTTGAGCGACTTTGCGATCGGTTCCCGCTACCCGCTCAGGCCCGGAAGCTACAGCCGCAAGGCCCTTTTCTAACTGCGATCCACCGGGAAAGCGATAACCTCGCTCAGCGAATCCGCCTTCAGCGCCAGCATAATCAGACGATCCACGCCGAGCGCCACGCCGGAACAGGCAGGCATGCCATGCGCCAGCGCATCCAGCAGAAAATTATCGACCGGATGCTGCGGCAGCCCACGCGCTGCGCGCCGACGGTTATCCTGCTCAAAACGCTGACGCTGCTCGCGACTATCGGTCAGTTCACGGAAACCGTTCGCCAGTTCCACGCCTTTGTAATAGACCTCAAAACGCTCCGCAACGCGGTGATCTTCAGTGCTGATCTCGGCCAGCGCCGCCTGGCTGGCTGGAAAATGGTAAACGAAGGTCGGCTTATCAATGCCAATCTTCGGCTCTACGCCCAGCATAAACAGCAGCATCAGCAGGGTATCGCGATCCTCTTCGCGGTTTGCCAGTTCGCCTTCACCCAGCTTCTCCGCCGCTTCGCGCAGCTGCGCTTTATCGGCTGACAAGGGGTCGAGATCGAGATGGCGAATAAACGCCTGCTGGTAAGAGAGCGACTCAGCGCTGTCGCACTCCAGCACCTGCTGCAGGAGATCGTCAACCTCATTCATCAGGCGATACATATCGTAGTGCGGACGATACCACTCCAGCATGGTGAATTCAGGATTGTGGTGACGACCCGCCTCCTCGTTACGAAAGCAGCGCCCCATCTGATAAATGGGCCCGCTGCCTGCGGCCAGCAGGCGCTTCATATGGTATTCCGGGCTGGTCATCAGCCAGAGATCGCGTCCCTGCGTCGCGCCGGGGCCAACAAAGCGCGTCTGAAAGGGCACCAGATGGATATCGGTGACGGTCGCCTGGCTCATCGCCGGCGTATCGACCTCAAGCACGCCGCGATCGGCAAAGAAACGTCGAATTTCCGCGAGGATAGCCGCACGTTTCAACAAATTGGCAATGGGTGCGCTCGGCTGCCAGCTTGCCGTTTCGCTCATGGTGATGACTCCGTATACAAATAAGGGGTGGAAGTCTACCTGCAATGCTCTCGGCAGACAATGAGCCGCCCAAACCCAGGGAAAAATCGCAGCGGCATCTATACTTAATCTGTTCAGCTAAAAAGGAATCGTGTATGTCCCCATGGAAAACCTTTATTGCAGGCCTGAGTTCTGTGCTTTCAGTAGCCTGCTCTACCACGCCGCCGAAAAACGTTACCGTTGTCGAAGGGTTCGACAGCCAGCGTTACCTCGGCACCTGGTATGAAATAGCGCGTCTCGATCACCGCTTCGAGCGCGGCCTGGAACAGGTGACCGCAACCTATAGCCCGCGCGATGACGGCGGTATCAAGGTGGTTAACCGCGGCTACAAGCCGCAGAAGCAGAAATGGCAGGAGAGCGAAGGCAAGGCGTACTTTACCGGCGATCCGCAGCGCGCCGCCCTGAAAGTCTCGTTCTTTGGACCTTTCTACGCCGGATACAACGTTATCGCACTGGATAAGGATTACCGCTATGCGCTGGTGTGCGGCCCCAACCGTCACTATCTCTGGATATTATCGCGCACGCCGCAGCTGGAAGAAGGCGTGAAGCAGAAGCTGGTGGATCAGGCGCGGCAGGCCGGTTTCCCGGTGGATGAGCTTATCTGGGTCAAACAGAAATAACCGGTACGAAGAGATCGTACCGGCTTGAAGAATTTACTGCGCAGTACGCTGAATAGCCTGGCCGCCCGCTTCTACGTCCTCGCCGACACCACGGGTGGTGTTACAGGCGGACAGCAGAGAAGAGAGCACCAGCACTGAGAAAATCGCAACAATACTTTTCTTTAACATGGCAATGTCCTTTTTGTGGTTGCAGTCAAGTACAGCGCTTTAAGCATAGACTGCTTATGGCCAAACGGACTGAAACGCGCAGAAAAAAGGTTATCTACCGGGTCTATTTTGCCGCGCGCGAGATGGCGCCGCCAAGGTGGGAAACATCTTCGCCGAAGCCATGAAAAGTATTACAGGCGCTGAGCGCGGAACAGGCCAGCAGCACAAGAGTGAAAAGCGTTAGCTGTTTTTTCATTCTTCTTTACTCACCAAAGAAAAAGGCGCATCCCAGGATGCGCCTTCGCACTTATTTTACGCGTGACACGTATTCGCCGGAGCGGGTATCGACTTTAACCACTTCGCCGATCTGTACGAACAGCGGCACTTTTACCACTGCGCCGGTCGCCAGTTTGGCAGGCTTGCCGCCTGTACCAGCGGTGTCGCCTTTCAGGCCCGGATCGGTTTCAATAACTTCTGCTTCGATAAAGTTCGGCGGCTGAACGGCGATGGCTTTGTTGTTCCACAGCGTGACGATACACTCTGAGTTGTCCTGCAGCCACTTCTGCACGTCTTCCAGGATCTTCGCTTCGACCTGGTACTGTTCGAAAGTTTCCGGGTGCATAAAGTAGAAGAAGTCGCCGTCGTTGTAAGAGTACTGCAGCGTCATATCAATAACATCCGCACCTTCAGCTGAGTCGGTAGACTTGAAGGTTTTCTCAACGCGCGTACCGGTCAGCAGACGACGCATTTTAACGCGTGCGAATGCCTGGCCTTTACCTGGCTTAACGAATTCACTGGATTCGATGGCATAAGGTTCGCCTTCGAACATGATTTTAAGACCGGAACGAAAATCGTTGCTAAGATAAGTCGCCATAAAGGCCCTCTGTAAATATTGAACTGGTAATAGCCAAAAAAATGGCACACATTGTAACCCTAAAAACCCCTTCCAGAGAAGATTGGTTGCAGCAACTTGCTGATGTTGTCACCGAACCTGATGAATTACTGCAACTTTTAGGCCTCGAACAGCATGCCGAACTGGCAGCTGGCCATGATGCCCGCCGGCTTTTCGCGCTGCGCGTGCCGCGCGCCTTTATCGCCCGCATGAAACCAGGCGATGCGCAGGATCCCTTGCTGCTGCAGGTGCTCACCCAGCGCCAGGAGTTTATCCAGGCGCCAGGCTACAGCGCCGATCCGCTCGACGAACAGAGCAGCGTGGTGCCGGGCTTATTGCATAAGTATAGAAACCGCGCGCTGCTGCTGGTTAAAGGCGGCTGCGCGGTTAACTGTCGCTACTGCTTCCGCCGTCACTTTCCCTATCAGGATAACCAGGGCAACAAACGCAACTGGCAGACGGCTATCGACTATATCGCGGCCCATCCCGAGCTGGACGAAATCATCTTCTCCGGCGGCGATCCGCTGATGGCGAAGGATCATGAGCTGGCGTGGCTGATCGACGCGCTGGCGCAGATCCCGCACCTGAAACGCCTGCGTATCCACAGTCGTCTGCCGGTCGTGATCCCGGCACGTATTACCGACGGGTTGTGCCAAATCCTCGCCGAAACGCGTTTACAGGTATTGATGGTGACGCATATCAACCATGCGCAGGAGATCGACGAAGCGCTGGCGGCTGCCATGCAGCAGCTTAAGCGCGCCGGGGTCACCTTGCTGAACCAGAGCGTGCTGCTGCGCGGCGTCAATGACAACGCGCAGACGCTCGCCAGTCTCAGCAACGCCCTGTTCGACGCGGGCATCCTGCCCTACTACCTGCACGTTCTGGATAAGGTGCAGGGAGCGGCGCACTTTTTTGTCTCCGACGAAGAGGCGCGCGCGCTGGTACGCGAGCTGCTGACGCAGGTGTCTGGGTATATGGTGCCGAAGCTGGCGCGCGAGATTGGCGGCGAGCCGAGCAAAACGCCGCTCGATTTGCAGCTGCGTCAGGAGTAGAGAGGTCCGGCTGCCCTTGCCTTTGCGGGTCATAAGCGGCGGTTTCAGAGCAAAGCCGCTATCTCAAGCCGGGCTTTGCGCCTGCTAAAAATTTACGGCCGGTAAAAACCGGCCGTTATCAGTAAGCTTGCGAACGCGATCAGCCTTTCGCCGGGCACTTATAGACCTGCCCGTTCATTTTGCTGTCCAGCGGCGCGAAAGCGGACCACAGATTTTGCGTCGGGCTGGTGGCGCCGTAAATCACATTGCCGCCCATTTCCGCCGCGCGGTTGCGCAGGTCGTTGGCTGCGCCGCGCAGAGAGCTGCCTTCGCCGCCGGAGCCGCTCAGCCAGTTACTTTGTGAACCGGTGACATTTCCCAGAAGCTGACATTCGCTGCCCGGTTGTTGGTCGGTGAAGGTGACACGTTCGCCGCCAGCGCTCAACTGGTGAGAGCTGCTGCATCCAGCCAGCAATAAGGTGCCGACCGCCAGTCCGAGCAAGAGGTTAATCCGCATTGTAATCCCCATTTATTATCATCAGTATCGGGCGGCAGCGTAGCAGAAAAATGTCTCTTTTTTCTGAACATTCATTGCCCTGAACCCGCAAAGCCGAAGTATTGCGCCCTTACTTATACCCTTTCATCTGCAAAAGAAAAACCCCCGACCGTTTCCGATCGGGGGTTTTTCAGATGACGAAAGCGTCAGGGCAATTACATCATGCCGCCCATACCGCCCATGCCACCCATGCCGCCAGCGCCAGCACCTAAATCAGGCGCGTCGCCTTTCGGCAGGTCGGTCACCATGCACTCGGTGGTGATCATCAGACCGGCAACAGAGGCCGCGTACTGCAGAGCAGAACGGGTCACTTTGGTCGGATCCAGAATACCGAAGTCGATCATGTTGCCGTACTCTTCGGTCTGCGCGTTGTAACCGTAGTTGCCGTCGCCGTTTTTCACGTTGTTAGCAACAACAGACGGCTCTTCGCCTGCGTTGGAAACGATCTGACGCAGCGGCGCTTCCATCGCGCGCAGCGCGACTTTGATACCGACGTTCTGATCTTCGTTCTGACCAGTCAGATCAGCAAGCTGTGCCGCTACGCGCACCAGCGCTACGCCGCCGCCAGCTACCACGCCTTCTTCTACCGCAGCACGGGTTGCGTGCAGGGCATCTTCAACGCGCGCTTTCTTCTCTTTCATTTCAACTTCAGTTGCTGCGCCCACTTTCAGAACGGCAACGCCGCCTGCCAGTTTCGCTACGCGCTCCTGCAGTTTCTCTTTGTCGTAGTCAGAGGTCGCTTCTTCGATCTGCTGACGAATCTGCGTCACGCGGCCGGAAATAGCAGACTCCTCGCCCACGCCATCGATGATGGTGGTGGTGTCTTTGTTGATCACGACACGCTTCGCCTGGCCCAGATCTTCCAGCGCCGCTTTTTCCAGCTCCATACCGATCTCTTCAGAGATAACGGTACCGCCGGTCAGAATAGCGATATCCTGCAGCATAGCTTTACGACGGTCGCCGAAGCCCGGCGCTTTCACTGCAGCAACTTTCACGATGCCGCGCATGGTGTTGACCACCAGCGTTGCCAGCGCTTCGCCTTCTACGTCTTCAGCGACGATCAGCAGCGGTTTGCCTGCTTTAGCAACGGCTTCCAGCACCGGCAGCATTTCGCGGATGTTGGAGATTTTTTTGTCAGCCAGCAGGATGAACGGTGATTCCAGCTCTACTGCGCCAGTTTCCGGCTTGTTGATGAAGTACGGAGAGAGGTAGCCGCGATCGAACTGCATACCTTCAACCACGTCCAGCTCGTCCTGCAGACCGGTGCCTTCTTCAACGGTGATTACGCCTTCTTTACCCACTTTTTCCATCGCCTGCGCGATCAGGGTACCGACGCTTTCATCGGAGTTAGCGGAAATGGTGCCGACCTGAGCGATAGCTTTAGAGTCAGAGCAAGGTACAGACAGCGCTTTCAGCTGCTCAACGGCGGCGATAACGGCTTTGTCGATACCGCGCTTCAGATCCATCGGGTTCATGCCTGCAGCTACAGCTTTCAGACCTTCGTTAACGATAGACTGCGCCAGTACGGTCGCGGTGGTGGTGCCGTCGCCCGCTGCGTCGTTAGCTTTAGACGCGACTTCTTTCACCATCTGCGCGCCCATGTTTTCGAACTTGTCTTCCAGCTCGATTTCACGCGCTACGGACACGCCATCTTTAGTGATGGTCGGTGCACCAAAAGATTTATCCAGAACCACGTTACGGCCTTTCGGGCCCAGGGTAACTTTTACTGCATCTGCCAGTACGTTCACGCCGCGCAGCATTTTTACGCGAGCGTCATTACCGAATTTTACGTCTTTAGCTGCCATTTCAATTGTCCCTTAAATTCGTTTCGTTCAGTGAATTTCGCGTAATTACGCTTCAACAATCGCCAGAATGTCGCTTTCAGAGATGATCAGCACTTCTTCGTTGTCGATCTTTTCGGTTTTTGCGCCGTAACCTTCGCTAAAGATCACCAGGTCGCCCACTTTGACGTCCAGCGGCTTCACATCGCCATTTTCCAGGATGCGACCATTGCCCACGGCCAGAACTTCACCACGGGTTGATTTGCCTGCTGCAGAGCCGGTCAGAACGATGCCGCCAGCAGATTTAGCTTCAACTTCTTTACGCTTGACGATAACGCGATCGTGCAACGGACGAATTTTCATTAGATAGCTCTCCTTTGAGAAGTCCAATCATTCATTTTTGGGTTGAACGCCGGGCTGCAGGGCTTCCGGCCTCGTGGTGCAAGAGATAGGGTCGGTCAAAATCGCTTTCAAGGGGCGGCAGGACAATTTTTTTTACCTGGTAATGACAACTGCCTGTTTTTTGCGCAGCAACGACACTTTTAGCACCGCGCATAAAAAAAGCGTGGCCCGCAGGTCACGCTTTTCTTTTGGAAGCCCTTAGCGATCGTGACGATCGTCATGGCCGATACGATCGCTGTCCTTACGTTCATATTCGCCATCAACGGTAAATCCGCTGTCAGGGCCAGCGCCCGGCCCGCGCCAGACGCGCAGGTGCGGCATCAGTTTGAGCGTCAGATGTTTCTGCACCGGCGGCAACAGCAGCAGCAGGCCGAGAAAATCGGTAAAGAAACCGGGCAGCAGCAGCAGGAAACCGGCGATAATCAGCGACACGCTTTTGATCATCTCTTCAGCCGGGCTCTCGTTGCGCGCCAGCTTTTCCTGCATCAGCATAAAGTTTTTCATGCCCTGATTTTTCACCAGCGAAACGCCAATCGCCGAGGTGAAAATCACCAGCAGCATGGTCAGCAACACGCCCAGCGCGTGAGCCACCTGAATAAACAGCGTGATCTCAATCCAGGCGAGCGCAAAAATAATGATTAACGGTAACCAGCGCACCGTATTCTCCTTTTAGTCGGGCTGCTCTGCGTCAGGCAGACAGCGAAAAATGCCCTGTTAAACGGCATAGCCATGAGATGGGCCTGTGGCGCGGCTAATTCAACCGCTGTTTTCAAATATTTACAGTAGGGTTAAATTTGTGCGCGATATCACATATCGTGGTTATTGCGACGATAATTGATGCATGGATACGTATCCACGCTCGCGCTTTAGCCCGGCAGCAGCATATGATCGTGCGCGCCGGTGGCGAGGCGGATACACTGTCCGCTCCGGCTTTCCACGACAAATCAATACATCACCTGTGATGGATGGCGCCAGCGCAAGCGGCCAATAACAAGAAGGTTATCATGGCGAACAACATTCGTATCGAAGAAGACCTGCTAGGCATGCGTGAAGTCCCCGCCGATGCCTACTACGGCGCTCATACTCTGCGTGCGATTGAAAATTTCCGTATCAGCAACAGTAAAATCAGCGACATTCCCGAATTTGTGCGTGGCATGGTGATGGTGAAAAAGGCCGCCGCGCTCGCTAATAAAGAGCTGCAGACCATCCCGCGCAATATCGCCAATACCATTATTCAGGCCTGTGATGAGGTGCTGAACAACGGCAAGTGCATGGATCAGTTTCCGGTCGACGTCTATCAGGGCGGCGCGGGCACCTCGGTCAATATGAACACCAACGAGGTGCTGGCTAATATCGGGCTGGAGCTGATGGGCCATCAGAAAGGCGAATACCAGTTCCTCAACCCGAACGATCACGTTAATAAGTGCCAGTCCACCAACGACGCCTACCCCACCGGTTTCCGCATCGCGGTCTACAGCTCGATCCTGAAGCTGCTGGACGCCATTAAAGAGCTGGGCGAAGGCTTTGAGCGTAAAGCGGCAGAGTTCGAGACCATTCTCAAAATGGGCCGTACGCAGCTGCAGGACGCGGTGCCGATGACGCTGGGCCAGGAGTTTCACGCTTTTCACGTCCTGCTGAACGAAGAGACGCGCAACATTCTGCGCACCGCTGAACTGCTGCTGGAGGTGAACCTCGGCGCTACGGCGATCGGCACGCGTCTGAACACGCCGGACGGCTATCAGCAGCTGGCGGTCCAGCGTCTCGCCGAAGTCAGCAACCTGCCGGTGGTGCCGGCGGAAGATCTGATCGAAGCGACCTCCGACTGCGGCGCCTACGTAATGGTGCACTCCTCGCTGAAGCGCCTGGCGGTGAAGCTGTCGAAGATCTGTAACGACCTGCGCCTGCTCTCTTCTGGTCCACGAGCGGGCCTTAACGAGATTAACCTGCCTGAGCTGCAGGCTGGCTCCTCGATCATGCCCGCGAAGGTCAACCCGGTCGTGCCGGAGGTGGTTAACCAGGTTTGCTTCAAGGTGATCGGCAACGACACCACGTTGACCATGGCGGCGGAAGCGGGTCAGCTACAGCTCAACGTAATGGAGCCGGTGATCGGCCAGGCGCTGTTTGAGTCAATCAGCATTCTGACCAACGCCTGCTACAACCTGCTGGAAAAATGCGTTAACGGCATTACCGCCAACAAAGCGGTGTGCGAAGCCTATGTATTTAACTCTATCGGCATCGTGACCTACCTCAACCCGTATATTGGTCATCACAACGGCGATATCGTCGGCAAGATCTGCGCGGAGACAGGTAAAAGCGTGCGCGAAGTCGTGCTGGAGCGCGGTCTGTTGACCGAAAGCGAGCTGGACGACATTTTCTCGGTGCAGAACCTGATGTACCCGGTTTATAAAGCCCGTCGCTACACTGACGAAAACGAACAGTAACTCTTTCACGTAATTAAGAAGAAAGGCGCGCCGCGATCAACACGGCGCGCCTTTTTATTTGGTACATAACCGGCTCTTTTCACTCTGATGAGGTGACGAATGATCGTCGTTGAATTAGCGATCGTCCTGCTGGCGATCTGGTTGGGCGCGCGTCTGGGCGGGATCGGTATCGGCTTCGCGGGCGGTCTGGGCGTGCTGGCGCTGACGCTGGTCTGTGGGCTGAAGCCGGGCGCAATCCCTTTTGATGTCATTGAAATTATTATGGCGGTGATCGCTGCTATCGCCGCGATGCAGGTCGCGGGCGGCATGGACTATCTCGTCAGCCTGGCGGAGCGGCTGCTGCGCCGCCATCCGCGCTACGTCACCCTGCTGGCGCCGCTGGTAACCTATATGATGACGCTGCTGGCCGGCACCGGCCATACCGCCTTCTCGACGCTGCCGGTTATTGCCGAAGTCGCGAAAGAGCAAGGCGTTCGCCCGTCGCGTCCCCTCTCTATCGCCGTGGTCGCCTCGCAGATCGCCATTACCGCTTCGCCGCTCTCCGCCGCGGTGGTCTTCTTCGCCTCCCTGCTGGAGCCACGCGGCGTCGGCTATATCTCCCTGCTGGCGGTCGCGATCCCCTCGACGATGATCGGCTTGTTTCTCGCGGCGCTGGTGACCAACTTCCTCGGCAAAGAGCTGCATGAAGATGAGGTTTACCAGGCGCGCCTCGCCAAAGGCGAAGTGCGCCTGCGCGGGGCCAGCCGTTATGAAGAGAAGCCGGGCGCAAAACGGTCGGTGCTGCTATTTCTGGTCGGGATCGCCGCCGTGGTGCTCTACGCCACCGCCATCAGCGACGGGGTGGGATTAATTGCCAATCCGCCGCTGCCGCGCAACGAAGCGATAGTGGTGTTTATGCTGACCATCGCAACGCTGATCTCGCTGAGCTGCAAAATCGACACCAGCGCCATCCTCAGCGCCAGCACCTTTAAGTCAGGCATGAGCGCCTGCGTCTGCGTGATGGGCGTCGCCTGGCTCGGCGACACCTTCGTCAAAGCGCATATCGGTGAGATCCAGCAGCTGGCAGGCGGGCTGTTGCATCAGGCACCCTGGCTGCTGGCGGTGGCGCTCTTTTTCGCCTCGATGCTGCTCTATTCGCAGGCGGCGACCGCCAAAGCGCTGATGCCCGCCGCTCTGCTGCTGGGCGTTTCGCCGCATACCGCCGTCGCCTCCTTCGCCGCCGTTTCCGCGCTGTTCGTGCTGCCGACCTATCCGACGCTGCTCGCCGCCGTCGAGATGGACGATACCGGCTCAACGCGGATCGGCAACTATGTTTTCAATCACGCCTTTATCGTACCCGGCGTGCTGGCGATTGCGCTTTCGGTGCTGTTTGGCTTTTTGATTGGCGGTCTGGTGCTGTAGCGCCGTTACAACCTGTAAAGCCTGAAGCGCCGCGAGCGTGCTATCATCCTCGCTTTCCGCAACAGGAGCGACGCAATGAACGCCGTTGTGATTCTTTGTACCGCGCCGGATGAAGCCTGCGCGCGTCGGCTCGCCGCCCAGGCACTGGAAGCGAAGCTTGCCGCCTGCGTTACGCTGCTGCCCGGCGCGACTTCGCTTTACGTCTGGCAAGGCAAACTTGAGCAGGCTAGCGAAGTTCAGCTGCTGTTAAAAAGCGATACGACGCACCAGCAGGCGCTGATGGATCTGCTTAAGCGCGAACATCCTTATGATGTTCCTGAACTGCTGGCGCTACCGGTTCAACATGGAGACAGTGAATACTTGTCATGGCTGCACGCATCTCTTGCCTGATCGCCTTTGTGCTGGCGCTGTTTATCGCGCTGCCGACGCAGGCGTCGATTTTCACCTCTAACGGCAATAGCCGCTTTGTTCCTGTGGATCAGGCGTTTGCCTTCGATTTCAGCCAGCAGGGCAATAAGCTAACCCTCAGCTGGAAGGTCAAAGAGGGTTACTACCTTTACCGACAGCAGATTCATTTCAGCGCGCGCCAGGCGCAGATAGCGCCGATAGAGCTGCCGCCAGGCCAGCCGCATGAGGATGAGTTCTACGGCAAAAGCGAAATCTATCCGCAGGATCTCCGTGTGCCGGTACAGCTACAGCAGGCCGCCAGCGGCGCCAGCCTTGTCGTGACCTATCAGGGCTGCGCGGCGGCAGGCTTCTGCTATCCGCCGGAAACGCGCACCATTCCGCTAACGCCAGTGGCCGCCGATGCGGCGACGCCAGCGGTCAGCGCCTCGCCCGCTCCCGCAACGCCGCTGCCCTTCTCACCGCTCTGGGCGCTGTTGATTGGCATCGGCGTCGCCTTTACCCCCTGCCTACTGCCGATGTATCCCCTGATCGCCGGGATTATCCTCGGCGGCCAGCGCAGCGGCTCTCTGCTGCGGCTGTTTAGCCTGGCGTTAGTCTATGTCCTGGGCATGGCGCTCACCTATACGCTGCTGGGCGTGGTGGTTGCGGCGGCGGGCCTGCGCTTTCAGGCGGCGCTGCAGCATCCCTATGTCCTGATCGGTCTGTCGCTGATTTTCACCCTGCTGGCGCTTTCGATGTTTGGTCTGTTCCAGCTGCAGCTTCCCGCCAGCGTCCAGACGCGTCTGACGCTCTGGAGCAATCGCCAACAGGGCGGTTCGCTGCCCGGCGTCTTCCTTATGGGCGCGCTGGCGGGGCTGATCTGCTCGCCCTGCACCACTGCGCCGCTCAGCGCCATCCTGCTCTATATCGCCCAGAGCGGTAATCTCTGGGCCGGTGCGGGCACGCTGTGGCTCTACGCAATGGGCATGGGCCTGCCGCTGATTGCGGTGACGGTATTTGGCAACCGCCTGCTGCCGAAAAGCGGCCCCTGGATGCAGACGGTCAAGCAGGGCTTTGGCTTCGTTATTCTTGCGCTGCCGGTCTTTTTACTGGAGCGCGTACTGGGCGATCTCTGGGGAGCGCGGCTCTGGAGCGCGCTGGGCGTCGCTGGCTTCGCCTGGGCGTTTTGCAGCAGCCTACGTGGCCACGGCGGCAAATGGCGTATCCTGCAGATGGTGATGCTGGCTGCGGCGTTAATCAGCGCCCGCCCGTTACAGGAGTGGGTCTGGAACGCGCCTGCTGCCTCGCAGACGGCAGCGCAGCTACCCTTTCAGCGCATCGCCTCTGCGCCGCAGCTGGACGAGGCGCTGCGGCAGGCTAACGGCCGCGTTACCATGGTCGATCTCTATGCCGACTGGTGCGTGGCATGCAAGGAGTTTGAAAAATACACCTTTAGCGATCCGGGCGTGCGCGAAGCGCTGAGCCGTTTTCAGCTGTTGCAGACTAACGTAACCGCGAATAACGCCACGGATAACGCCCTGTTGCAGCATCTTCAGGTGCTCGGCCTGCCGACCATTCTGTTTTTTGATGCGCAGGGCCGTGAGATCCCGGATTCTCGCGTGACGGGCTTCCTCAACGCTGAGGATTTCCGCGCGCATTTGCAGAATCGGACGCGCTAAACGACACTGGAGTAACTCCGCCACAGGCGGACTCGTACAGAGAGGAGACGTCACTTGCAGCGTGAACAGATACTCGAGCATACGTTGAACGTGCTCGAAAAAAATGGACTGGCGGCGACGACGTCATTACTACCGCAGCTGTCTGCCAACAGCGAACTGTCGCTGGCGCAGCTAGAGAAATTCTGGCCCGATAGCGATGCCCTGCTCTACGATGCGCTGCGCTATCACGGCCAGCAGATCGACAGCTGGCGGCGCCAGGTTTTACTCAGCGATAAGTTCGACGGCGAGCAGAAGCTGCTGGCGCGCTATCAGGTGCTGAGTGAACAGGTGCAAAAGGGGCGCTATCCTGGCTGCCTGTTTATTGCGGCCTGCAGCTTTTATCCGCAGCCGGACCAGCCGGTGCATCAGATTGCCGAACAGCAGAAACAGGCCTCCTGGCACTTCACCCATAGCATTCTGGTGGAGCTGGGGCTTGATAATCCGACAATGGTGGCGGATCAGCTGGAGCTGATCCTGGAAGGCTGTCTCAGCAAGCTGCTGGTGAAGCGTAATGTACAGGATGTCGCGACAGCCAAACGGCTGGCGGAAGATGTGCTGCGCATCGCGCTGTGCCGCGCCAACGGTGCGCTGGCTTAGGGTTTTGCCGCTTCTGCCTGAAAATCAGGCAATCAGTCACGTTTTCCCGCTTTTTTACCGGAAAGGCGTTGACGCGAAGCGGCCATTACGGTTTAATGCGCCCCGTTGCCCGAATAGCTCAGTCGGTAGAGCAGGGGATTGAAAATCCCCGTGTCCCTGGTTCGATTCCGGGTTCGGGCACCACAAATTTGAAACCCTCGCTTCGGCGGGGGTTTTTGCTTTTGCGCGGAACCCGTCATCGAACAGGTTCGATATCCTCGCCGCATCCCTGCGGCTCGCCCTTGCGGGTTTGCCGCGCGGGCGCGACAAAGCAAAAATGCTCCCGGCATTTTTGTCCGGGTTCGGGCACCACGAATTAAAGAACCCAGCCTTATGGCTGGGTTTTTGCTTTTGTGCGGAACCCGTCATCGAAATATCCTCGCCACATCGTGCGTCAGAATGACTGCGCGCGCCAGAGAGCCGCTAGCACTCAACCCAGACCGCGCCCGCATCCGCTGATTTAACGCACTGCTCGACCCAGCGCACGCCCGCTAAACCTGCATGAACATCCGGATACCAGAAGGTTTGCAGAAAAGCGGCGTCACCGCGATCGCTGGCGGCGAACGCCTGGGCAAAACGGCGATAGAGATTCGACCAGGCCTCAAAAAGGCCTTCAGGATGGCCGCCGCCAATGCGGTCTTCCTCAAGCGCACGCGGCGTCAGGTACGGCATGCCGCGCTCAAGAATACGCACCGGTTCACCCTGCACTTCGTAGCGCAGCTGATTAGGCTGTTCGTCCCACCACTCCAGACTCGCCTTCGCGCCGACAATACGGATCTTCTGGCCATGCATCGAGCCGCAGTTCACCGCCGACGCCCAGAGTGTGCCGACCGCGCCGTTCTCGTACTCCATCATTACAAAGGCGTTATCCTCCAGCGGCGCGCGCGAGGCGATAAAGCTCTGCCGCGAGCAGAGTAGCCGTTTGACTTTCAGCTGCGGCACCATGGTTTCAGCGAGAAACAGCGGATGGGTTGCCAGATCGCCCAGTACATAGCTGGGTCCGACAAATCTGGGATCGACGCGCCAGCGCGTGCTGGGATTTTGTAACTCCACAGCTTCATGATGAAAGCCGTGAGCGAACTGCATATTGACGATGCGGATCTCTCCCAGCATCCCCTGCGCGATCATCTCCCGCGCCTGCTGGATCAGCTGGTGTCCCGCGTAGCCATAGGTCACGCCGATCAGCTTGTTTTTCTCTTTGCATAGCCGCTCCAGCTCGTCCGCCTCCTGCGTGGTAAAGCAGAGCGGCTTTTCGCAGACGACGTGCAGTCCGGCATTGAGCGCGGCGCGGCAGATAGCGAAGTGGGTGTTATTGGGCGTGGCGACAGAGACCGCTTCAATGCCATCCTCGCGTGCCGCTTCCGCGGCGAACAGCGTCTCATAGTCGGGATAGCAGCGCTCGGCCGCAACGCCCAGCGAGGTGCCGAAAGCGCGGCCCCGCTCGGCATCGATATCGAACGCGCCCGCCAGCAGCCTGAAGTTGCCGTCGCGCAGCGCTGCGGAGCGATGAATATAGCCAATCTGGCTGGTGCCACCGCCGCCAACCATGCCCCAGCGCAGGGCGCGATCCACAGCTTTTGTACCGTTAATCATCCTCTGCTCCTTAAAAACCCACGGATTTGAGATAGCTCAGGCTGGCGCTGACGTCGCGCAGGCTGGTGTCGGACTGGCGCGGATCGCGTTCCTGCTCCAGGGTAATCCAGCCCTGATAGCCCTGCTCGGCCAGAAAAGCGCGCACTGCCGGATAGTCGATGGCACCCTGCCCGATGGGGCACATCACCCCTTCAGCACAGGCGCTGAAAAAGTCGAGACCGCGCGCCAGCACATCGCGCCACACCTCATGGTTGACGTCTTTAAAATGGAGATAGTCGATACGATGCCAGTAGCGCCGCAGTGTGGCGATGGGGTCCATGCCCGCATAATAGAGGTGGCCGGTATCGAGGCAGAGCCCCGCGACCTGGTGTGGAATGTCCTGCTCCAGCTGCGCCAGCTCGTCGGCGAACTCAATGCAGCCGCCAGCGTGCGGATGGATCACCGGCCGCACGCCATAGTCCCGCCAGGCAATCTCGCTGATTTCCGTAATATGGCGCATCAGGCGCTGCCACTCCGCCGCGCCGAGCCGCGGGGCGCGCTCAAACTGTCCGGCCAGCCTGGCGCGTTCAGGATTGCCGAAGTCGATTATCACCAGATAGGGCGCGGGCGCGTTGTCGCCGTGTATCTTCTCTGCAGTCGGGATCTGGGACAGGGTTCGGCACAGCTTATGCGTCAGGTCGACCATCGCGGGGAAATTCGCCTCGCTGACCAGATCGTCAAACAGCGTAGCGGCGACGATCGACAAGCCGTGATGGTTCAGGGCGCGGCTGAGTTGCTCAGGGTCGCTGGGCAGATAGCGCCAGGGGCCCAGTTCAATGCTGCGGTAGCCCGCCTGCGCCGCTTCGCGTAGTACGGTCTGCCACGGCGGCAGAAAGGGATTATCAGGGTTATCGACGCCCCAGCTACAGGGCGCATTGGCGATATGAATGGTCACGATCACTCTCCTGGCAGGTAGCTTTGCCGGGAGTATCGAATATTTTTTCCGCAACTAACAACTGTGGAAATTTTATTCTTTGATAGCGGTCATAGTTATTTTTAACATCATCATCACATTAAATTTCCCATTTAAATCATTAACTAACTGATTTATCTCTTTTCGCGATGCCAGCATGCAGGCCGCTGTCGCCACGCTTGCTCCTGCATCGCGCCTTCACATGCATGACAATTTTCATCGCTGGCACCCCGTTCTGACAGCGATCTCCCCCGCCCGGCTGACTCTGAAATTTCGCTGTTGCTATCCCGGCTAAGCGGCGGCAGTTACCGCATCTTGAATAAAAAAGCGCTTATAAATTTGATCCTCTTCGCATAATGAAATATTTATTTCTAAACGTGTTTCATTTGGAAAATACATTTGTTAAAAATCTCCCCGTTCTGCCAGCAGAAGGGTTGATGGGATTCCATCATCAAAGGGTTAGAGAGGGCAGCAGCAGGCTTTCTATAGTGAAAGCCTGGCGGACGAAGCGGTTAGCCGCCGCGCTCCATTAACGTGCTAATAAATCTGGAGATATTATGTTTCCCTCTACCTTACCTGCTCCGCGACTGCCCGATGCGCAACAGATCCCTGCGCTGCGCTGGGGCATTGTCGGCCCCGGCTGGATTGCCGATCACTTTGCCAACGCGCTGTGCCGCCATACCGGCCAGCAGCTCGTTGCTGTTTCATCGCGTAGCCGCGAGAAAGCGCAGGCGTTCGCCGATAAATGGTCCATTCCTCACGCGTGCGGCGGCATCGATGCGCTGCTGGCGCGCGATGATATCGACGCGGTCTATATCGCCACGCCGCATAACCACCATTTTCCCGATGGCCTGCGCGTGTTGCAGGCAGGGAAACATGTACTGATTGAAAAGCCGCTGGCGCTCAACGCGCGTCAGGGCGAAGAGCTGCAGCAGGCGGCGCAGCGGGCGCAGCGGCTCTGCATGGAAGCGATGTGGTGCGACTTCGCGCCGAAATATGACGTTATCCGCCAGCTGCTGGCGGACGGCGCGCTGGGCGAGGTTCACAGCCTCATTGCAGACCACGGCGAATTTTTTACTCCGGATCATCGTATTTTCAATGCCGATCTCGCCGGCGGGCCAATGCTCGATCTCGGCAGCTATCTTGTCGCCTTTAGTATTCTGGTCGGCGGCGCGCCCGAGCGCATTATTGCGCAGGGCGAACCCGCGCCGGGTGGCGTCAACGGCCAGACCGCGATGATCTTTACCCATGCGCAGGGCATGCAGTCGGTGCTGCACACCACGCTGTTCAGCAACACGCCGGGTACGGCGGTGATCGCCGGACGCGACGCCACGCTCTACCTCGACGGCCAGTTCTACGCCCCTGGCAACTTCCGTCTGGTTTCCAGCGACAGGCGTCATACGCTGCACTGGGAAGAACCCGCTAACCGCTACCAGCAGCTCTGCCATGAAATCAACCATTTTGCCTGGTGCGTAGGCCAGGGCCTCACTGATTCGCCGGTTCGCTCGCTGGCGACGTCGCTGTTGACGCTGCGCGCGATGGATGAGGCGCGTCGGCAGATCGGCGTGGTATTTAACGAAGAACGCTAACTTAAGCCTGGAGTAGTTAAGATGAAAATCGCTTTTGATGTGGATGTAATCAGGGATATGGGCATCACCCGCATGGTGCACCAGGTGGCGGAGTGGGGATATAAATATATCGAGCAATCGCCTCATCCGCAGATCAACCCGTTCTATAAGCACCCGAAGGCCAGCCGCGAAATCATGCGCGAATATAAAAACGCGCTGAACGCCACCGGGGTAGAGATCTCCTCGTTTATCGTGGTTTATCGCTGGTCCGGCCCGGATGAGCTGCGTCGTCAGGCGGCGGTGAAAAACTGGAAGCGCATGATCGAAATCGCAGTCGAAATGGGCGTGCAGGTGATCAACACCGAACTCTCCGGCAACCCGAACGAGCCGGAGATTTGCGAAGAGATGTTCTACCGCTCGATGGAAGAGCTGCTGCCGATTTTTGAGCGCGAGAATATTCGCGTCGAAATCCAGTCGCATCCGTGGGATTTCTGCGAGAACAGCAACGAAACCGCCGATATGGTGAAATCGTTCCGCAGCGACAACGTGAAATATGTCTACAGCGTGCCGCACACCTTTTTCTACGACAACGGTAAAGGCGACGTCAGGCCGATGCTGGAGTATGCCGGTGACGATCTTTCCCACGTCCTGATCGCCGATACCATGAACCATACCAAGCACTGCCGCTATATCGTTAACCCGCCGGGCGTGGACGCTACGATCCACCAGCACGTTGGCGTCGGCGAAGGCGAAGTTGACTTTGATACCCTGTTCCAGACGCTGCGCGAGATGGATTTCGCCAACCGCACCTATAAAGTGGGCGGCGAATCCATTATCGCTTCCGCGCTGTTCGGCTATCCGGAGAAGATGAAAGTCCAGGCGGTAGAGACGCGTGAGCTGATTGAACGCGAGCTGCTGAGCCGGTAATCGCTTTACACCAGCCGCTCCACCTGAACGAAACGCCCGCTGGCCAGCGATTCGCAGGCCGCTTCGGCAATCGCCTGCGCCTGAAGACCATCCATCAGGCTAGGCAGATCCGCCACCGTTTCGCCGCCGAGATGGCGCAGAAACGCATCCAGCTGGGCGTAGTAAGTATCGCGCACGCGGCTAAACCAGTCCGGAAACAGGCCGGGCTGAGTGATGCCGCTCTCCTGATAAAGCGTCGCGCCGCGCGTCGCCTGCGGCTCAGACGCCAGCATCCCTTTCGATCCCACCACGCTGATGCGCTCATCGTAGCCGTAAGCGGTGCGCCGCGTGTTGTCGAGCTGCGCCAGCGTGCCGCGCTCAAGCCGCATCATCAGCACCGAGGTATCCACATCGCCCAGTTCGCGCAGCGCAGGCTGCGCCAGCGTCGCGCCCAGCGCACCGACAACCTCTACCTCATCCCCGGTGAGAAAACGCAGCAGATCGAAAAAGTGTATCGCCTGGTCGCGCATCTGACCGCCCGACGCGCGCAGGTACTCTAGCGACGGCATTTCCGACGCGCGACACGCCATCTGGATCAGCTCCGGCATGCCAATCGCGCCCTGCTGAATCTGCTGCTTAAGCTGCTGGTGGCTGCGGTCGAAGCGGCGGTTGAAGCCGACGGTAACCGGCACCTTCAGCGGCGTAATGCTTTCCACTACCGCGCGCGCCTTCGCCAGAGACAGGTCGATGGGCTTTTCGCAATAGACCGCCTTGCCCGCATTCACCGCCTGCGCCAGAAAGTCGGCGTGGGTCGGCGTCGAGCTGGCGATCAGCACCGCGTCGATATCATCGCGGCTGAGCGCCTCGCTGACGCGCCCGGCACGCGCGCCATACCGCTGCGCCAGCGCGTCGGCGCGCGTCTCGTCAAGGTCGCACACCAGCGCCAGATGGGCGCCAGGATGCGCCGCCAGATTCGCAGCGTGAACCTGGCCGATAAAGCCGCTGCCGATCAGGGCAACGCGTTGAGTTACTGGCGACATTTTCGGTTTCCTCTTCACAGTTCAGGATGGTTGGCCTTGTCAAAATAGCCCGTTCTGTCAGGCTGGCTGAACGCAGAAATTGATGGAATTCACTCAGCATGAAGCGAATGACGCTCAGCAACCTGGCGCGCGCCGCAGGCGTTGGCGTGGCGACCGTGGACAGGGTGCTCAACGAACGCGGCGGCGTGTCGCCAGCGATGACGAAAAAGGTACTGGACGCGGCGCGCGCGGCGGGCCTTAACCGCATCCTGCCGGAAGAGCACCGTCACCCGTGGCAAATCGAAGTGATCCTCAGCGGCAACGACTCCTTTTTCTTCCAGCAGCTGGCGCAGGATTTTCAGCAGTTAGCCGACGCGCTCGGCTATCGCCGCCTGCGCCTGCAGCGCACCTTTATCGCCGAGAACGCGCCGGAGAAGCTGGCGGCGCATATTATTGCCAGCAGCCGCAGGATGGATGGGCTGATGGTCTTCGCTCATGAGCATCCTGCGATTTATCAGGCGCTGCGCGACTGCAAAGCGCGCGACGTGCCGGTGATTACGCTGGTTTCCGATCTGCCCGATGCCGAGCGGCTGCTGCATGTAGGTATCAATCAGCTTAAAGCCGGACGCACCGCCGGGCTGATGATGGGCAGCATGTTGGCCCGCGCGGGCGAGGTGCTGATGATCAGCGGCCGCGTCGACTATCGCGCGCATCGCCAGCGCATTGAAGGCTTTCGCGACGTTTTGCAGCAGCGCTTTCCGCATCTGGCGCTGCGCGAAGTGCTGGCCGGACAGGAGGAGCGCGAGCGCATCAGCAAGCTGCTGGAGAAGGCGCTGGTGGAGTCGCCGGCGATTGTCGGCATCTATAACACCGGCCTCGGCAACAGCGAGATTTCGCAGGCGCTGGCGCGCCACCGCCGCGAACGCGACGTGGTTTACATTACGCATGAGCTTTACGCCACCACGCGCCGCCTGTTGCAGCAGCGCATCCTCACCTTAACGCTCGATCAGAACACCCAGCGTCACGCCCAGCTGGCGCTTAACCTGCTTTTGCAGCAGCTGGAAAAAGGCGGAGACTTTTCTACTTATGAGGAGGGCCGCGTCGACTTTATGCTCTATACCCAGGAGAACGTCGATTAGCGAACGCCAGCAGAGTTAAACCGCAATTATCCGCCCTGCTACACTCAGAGACGTCTGACAAACTCTCATCAACAAGGCGAACCCACACTATGTCGGAAAACAGTTATCAGCCCGCAACAGTCTGGAAATGGGATCCGGAAGCCAAAGGCAACGGCGCGAAAACCAACCGTCCCATCGCAGGCGCAACCCATGAAAAAGCGCTGCCGGTCGGCAAACATCCGCTGCAGCTCTACTCGCTCGGCACGCCGAACGGACAGAAAGTAACCATCCTGCTGGAAGAGTTGCTGGCGGTCGGCGTCAGGGAGGCTGAGTATGACGCCTGGCTGATCCGCATCGGCGAAGGCGATCAGTTCGGCAGCGGCTTTGTTGATATCAACCCGAACTCAAAAATTCCGGCGCTCAGCGACCATTCGGTGAACCCGCCGCTGCGCGTGTTTGAGTCCGGCAATATCCTGCTTTACCTGGCGGATAAGTTCGGCCATTTCCTGCCTGAAGACCTGGCTGGCCGTACCGAAGCGCTGAACTGGCTCTTCTGGCTACAGGGCGCAGCGCCCTTCGTCGGCGGCGGTTTCGGCCACTTCTATCACTACGCGCCGGAGAAAATCGAATACGCCATTAACCGCTATACGCTGGAAACCAAGCGCCTGCTCGACGTGCTGGACCGCCGTCTGGCGGAGAGCCGCTTCCTCGGCGGCGACGCTTATACCATTGCCGATATCGCGACCTGGCCGTGGTTCGGCGGGCTGGTGCTGAACAACCAGTATGGCGCGACCGAGTTCCTCGACGCGAAATCTTATAAAAACGTGGTGCGCTGGGCGCAGGAGATTGCGGAACGTCCGGCGGTGATCCGCGGGCGCAAAGTAAACCGCGTAATGGGCGAACCGGCCGATCAGCTGCATGAGCGTCACGACGCATCCGATTTTGATACCAACACCGAAGACAAACGCCAGGCGTAAAGGAGCCAACAATGAGCGCATATGTAATCTTTATTCGCGACAAAATTACCAACCCTGAAGAGTTCGCCATCTACGGCGAAAAGGCGGGCAAAGCGCGCGGCGATCACCCTATTACGCCGCTGGCATTTTATGGTGAGCTGGAGACGCTGGAAGGGCCGGAAGCGGACGGCGTTGTGGTGCTTGAATTCCCGACGGTAGAAGCGGCACACGGCTGGTATGACAGCCCGGAATACCAGGAAGCCAAAGCGCACCGCCTGAAAGGCGCGGAGTATCGCGTGGTGCTGGTGCAGGGCGTCGAGAAGTAAAAAGGGACGCCTGAGGGCGTCCCCTTAAAAGCTGACAGCGTGCCGACGCGGGTTGCATGATCCCGTCGCAAAAAGGCGAAAGTCAGCATTGATGTCAGCGCGTCCCGCGTTATCCATAGCGCGGGACGCTTTGTTTTTGGACACCTGCTCTGCCCGCCATGGCTGCTGTCCCCACGGCGCTTTGCCTCAGTCCAGCTGGATACGCGCCACGCTGTCGGGGCCTTTGCTGCTGTGGTCCTTGTTGAAGCCCTGCTTGACGGTGACATAGAGCGTCTGACCATCCGGCGTGACCAGCAGGCTGTTGGGATGTCCCTCGAACGACCAGCTGTTTTTCACCGCATAGGTGGTGGCGTCAAGCTGCAACACCTTTTTCGATTCGCGCTGGCTGATATAGATCTCGTTGCGTTTCGCGTTGAATTTAATCCCCAGCGCGTCGCCGTCGATACGTTTGATCACCTTGCCCGTACGCTCATCGAACACCAGCGTGGTCTTCGCTTTGGAGTTGTCCGTTACAAACAGACGGCCCGTCGCCGCATCTTCCGCCATATTCAGCAGCAGATACTCTTTGCCGTCGCCTGCGGTCAGGCGCTTCTCGATCTTGTGGCTGCGTGGGTTGATCACCAGGATCTCTCCGCCGCCGTTCGCAGCGTAAATACGATCGGTGACGGGGGAATAGATAATGCCGGTGACCCACTTGCCTGCGTTTTTAATACGGGTTTTCAGCTTCATGGTCTGCGCGTCCACCACCCAGATCACGCCGGGATCGCCCACGCCGCCGATATAGAGCTGCCCGTCATGCAGAAAGATCTCGCGCGCGCCGAACGGGGATCCCTTCTCGTTGCGCTCGCTGAACAGCGTGC